>JBBTWT010000001.1:0-56427 GCA_038078615.1 Patescibacteria group bacterium
TAGGCTATACCAAACAATTGATTAAAGACTGAAATTACCAAGATGATCTCGTAGCGCTCTGGTAATAGGGTGACAAAAAAAAGAGAGACTTCTACACAGTAAGAGCCTCTTTTTTTATTCCTCATTCTCGATTCTAGACTCTCTCACGCCACCTTTTCCGCCATGCGGATGCGGCTCATGATCTCGCGGTTCACGATGGCAGCGTCACGGCCGTAGCGCAGGCGCAAGAGTTCCTTGAGCGCATTGGCCATCCATCCCAACATCTGTTCATTCATCACTCATATATTCTTCTCTACCCACCAGTCTTACTTTTCTTGCAATTGCAAGAAAAGTAAGACTCAGACTATTTTGTTCCATCTAAAGCAACAAAAACTTTTTTCGCAGTATCTTCTCGTGCAGGATCCTGTCCGCCGTAATAATCTCTATGTATTTCTGAACCTTGAACGTCTCCGCGATGAACAGCAGCTCGTCTTCGCATTCGTACGGATACGCCCAAACGCTTTTCTGAATCTGGTAGAATCCGAGTTCTTTGATCTTGTTCCGCAGGGCCTCACGAGCACAGTTGTACTTTTTTGGATATGCGGGAATATCGAACATCAGAATTCGCCACTTTCCATCCCATTTTTCTGGCCTCTTGATCTCCACCATATCTATGGAGTATTCCATCAGCCTCTTCTTCCCCTTATTGGTTAGTCTCACTACCGTTCTTCCGTTTTCCTCTTTTATGACCTCGATGAGCTGTTTCTTTTTCAGGTATTCAAAAGTGTTCGAAATTTGTTTTTTCGAATATTTATTTTTATAGTTTCGACGACCCCTGCGTCCATGCGTAAAGGCGCCTATCGTTTTCACAAGACCGGGAAGTGTGGCTCCTACGACAGCTATACCGCCCATCGCGATAAACATCAAAAGGAACTTGATTGTCGTTGCCGATAGACTATCAGACAAGAGAAACGCCTCGATGTTTTCTTCAAACCAACCCGGAATATGCCCTCGTACCCGGTTGTGTTTCTTGTGTGTTTTACGAATGTTTTTCATGGTTTTTGCCATCATCTTGATTCACGACATTTTTACACATCTCTACCACCATTTTATCAGAATCTTACTTTTCTTGCAATTGCAAGAAAAGTCAGGTTGTAGAAGAGGAAGAATGCCGCACCAGGGATACCGCCCTGCTTTTACTGACAACTACACTTAAAAAATGATACCGCTCTGGCGATATCATTTCATACGCTTCGTTTGACTACGAATCCAATTTTTTTACGCCGGTTTCTCCGCCATCTGGATGCGGCTCATGATTTCGCGGTTGACGATGGCGGCATCGCGGCCGTAGCGCAGGCGTGACAGCTCCTTCAGAGCGTTGGCCACCGCCTGATCGCCATGCGTCGGCGGATAGGTTATCATATTGAAGGGCTTCGTCAGTTCGTTGTTTATGAGCAGGCGCACGAAACAATTATAGTTGTCGACATTCATGATATCGCTCGCCGTAAACACCGGGGCAAGCTGTTTTTCGAGAAACTCCGCGTCTTCCGGTCCCACCCGGAACGAGACGAGCGACCCGACATTGCCGAAAACCGCTTTGGAGATCTCTTCCTTGAGTTGGGCGATAAACTGGTGAGCGAGGATGAGCACGAGGCGATACTTGCGCGCCTCGGACAAAATCTGCGCGATAGACGTCGTCGTCACGTTTTGGAACTCGTCGAGATAGAGATAGAAATCGCGACGCTCTGCTTCCGGAATATCGACGCGCGAGAGCGCCGCCATGAGAATCTTGCCGACGACCACCATACCGAGCAGGCGGGCATTGATCTCGCCGATTTTTCCTTTGGAGAGGTTGATGAGGAGGATCTTGCCGCTATCCATGATCTCGCGAAAATCGATGGCGCTCGTCTGCTGGGCGATGATCGGTCGCATCATATCGTTCGCGATGAATGTCGTGAGTTTGGACGTGATGTACGGCACCATATTGGCGAGCGCCGCTTCGCCTCCGGCCTTCTCCGCCTCTTTCAGCCAGAAATCACGGACGATCGGATTGGCACAATGCGAGAGTTTGTAGCGTCGGAACTCCTCGTCGGCCAACACCTTGGGGATCTCCATCAAAGTCGATCCGCTTTCCGGGTGTTCCATCACCAGAAGCATCGCGTTTCTCATATACTGCTCGAACATCGGGCCGCCGGTCGCCTTCATATCATAGAGCTGATCGAAGATGCCGATCATCTCGTTGATGACGAACGTCTTCTGTTCCGGATGCGCCGGATCGTACTCGAGCATATTGATGCCGATCGGACGCGCCACGTCCGCGGGATCGAAAATGATCACGTCTTCGGCGCGCTCCTTCGGAATGGCGGTCAGGATATCCTCGATGGCATCACCATGCGGATCGATGAAGCAGAACCCTTTGCCGGCACGCGCGTCTTTTTTCGCCATTTCCTGGAGATAATTCGATTTTCCGGTACCGGTCTGCCCGATGACATACATATGCCGGCGGCGATCATTGTCGGTAATGCGTATTTCTGTCTTCGCACCGCGATAATCGTTGAAACCGAGCGGTATTCCCTCTGCCGGGATATTGACCGGCGGCGGCGCGGCTCCGGCCTTGAGCCATTTGATTTTCGGCGTTTCCGTCGTGGAAATCGGGAAATGGAAAATGCTCGCGATTTCCTCGACTGTCAGTATCATTTCCGTCTCATCATCAAAATTCCGGAAAATATAATCATACACCGCTCGCTTCTCTTTGACACGTTTTTTCACGCGAAAACCGTTCACTTCCGGGTTCTCGAATTGCCCGAAGGCATTTTCCATATGGGCGAGGATTTCCTCCGCTCGCTCCTGGGTGCCTCCGGACGCGATCAGTCGTATATTCGCGCGGAAAGCGCCTTTGCCGGTTTTTGCGTCGATGCTCTTTACCAACTCCTGTTCTTCCGGTGTCAGAGTGACTGGCGGCTTTTCTTCCCCTGGAGAATGTTTGCCCTTTGTGTCCATCAGTATCTGCGCCACCCCCTTGCTCACAGCGATGCCAAGCTCATAGAATATCGAGTGATGTCTCGCGTCTTTCAGACGTTTGCCTTCTTGCATTTTCTGAGCGATGCGCTTGCCTTCGCTGCGCCACGCTGTATCCGCCCGGGCGAGCAACACCTGAATGGCCGCACCTTCCTCAACCGTTTTCAATTTGCTCAAAGCGTTGGAGATTTCGTTCAGCGGATCGACATCCACCGTACGATATGTCCGAAGCGGCAACGCGTGGCTGTACCGCAGTTCCAGTGTCGCTACCGCCGTGTGGCTCTCCGGAGAAAAAATCGTATAATCAGAAACTTTTTCGATCAACGCGTGAGGGAAAAAACTGTGTATCTGTTTCTCCGCGCTCTCCCGAAAACGTTTCGGCACCGAGAGATAGAAGAATATCTCCTCGCTCGAAGACGGATTGGCGATTTCGAACACGATCGTCGGCGTATCAAAAAACAACCTCTTGAGAAAATTCCCTTTTGGCTTGAGCACCGTCAGCGAAGAAAGCAGCTGCTCCATCGCGAGAATCTCCTCTTTCCACGCTTCCGCGTTCTGTTCCCGTCCTTCTGACAGTTCCTTGCGCGTTACCCGGACCATCTCCAGATCCATATTGACGGACTGATTCACCTGATAGCGAAAACGGAAAAAACTGCGGGTAACCAAAAACGATCCGCTCACGATTGCCACAAACGCAAAAATCCACGCGAGCGGCACGAGAATAATATTGAAGTCGATACCCGTCATTTGTTTTCTGTTTTTTTATCCGTCTTCACTTCAGTCTTTCTGTATCAGACCGCGTTCAAGCAGCCCCGCATACAATTTGTCCGCCAGATCATCATGCACCCGATCCAGAGCATAATAGTCCTGAAGCGAGCGCGCGACTTTGACTGCATACACGACACCTTTTGTCCCGGCCAGATCGAGCAATTGCCGGATCTTGCTTTCTTCGTCGGTGATAGCACCGATACTTTTGGCATCCGAAGCGACGGTATCATCCGCATGCGCGCTCGCGGCACTCGCCGAAACGACTTGCGATAGGATCTCGTCATACTTGCCTGCGGACTGTTCAGTCCTGCTCTCGATATGCGCTGCCTTTTCTTGGGACGACAAAGCATGCACCGCCTCGGCACCATCTTGTTTTTCAGGCAAGGCTTCCGGTGCTTTGCCTTCACTTTCCATTCCCAAAATCTTTTCTTCCGGCATAATCATGTGTTCATTATCTTACGCTGATTCTCCCGCCATCTCCTCTTTGAATCTCGCTACGACTCCGCGGACGAATACATTGTAACCCGGAACCCGGCTTTCGAGAAATGTCTCTATTTCCGCCTGCTGGGCGCCGCGGTTGAGGAGCGCTTCATACTCCTTGACTCCCGCATCGCCGATTTTCTCCATCGTTTCGAGAAAAATGCGCTTGAGGAGCGCTTCCCCCATCTTGGAGAGGAGCGCTTCCTGCTGGTCCCCGGAAATGCCTTCCAGATGAAACGTTTCGATAAGTTCTTTCTTCAATGCCTCCTGGTCGAGTGCCATAATGTATGCGTATTATTTTTTTAAATTATTTTGTCGTCGTATACAGGCCGATCCGCTGCCCCGGATTCACGAGCGGCGCGACTTCGTTCAGATAATCCATAACCGTCGCGTTCGGATTCTCCTTGAAAAAAGCCAGCCTGTCGAACCCGATATCGTTTTTTGACACGCCCTGGAAAAATTCCGCGAAGTTGGCTATCTGTTCCCTGTCGAGTCCGGTCGTATGCCCGGAAAAAGCTCCCTGCTGGAACAATCTGGCATCAGCCAGGATGTCCCGCAGCCTCACCTTGCCTATCGCTTCCTTGTCAATCAGCCAATCCTGACCGAAAGAGGCATTTTCCATCCGAAATATCTGCGCGTACCAGTCATCTGCTCGCTCACCATACAGCGCCATCATTTCTGGCAAGATCCCTCTGGGAGCAATCATCTCCTGACCGAATGTATTCCCCGGAGTTCCCGTTGCCGCCGGTATGCCGGAGTCAGCGTCCGCCGAGGCGGCATCGGCGGTTTCCGCCTGCAAGATATTATCCGCCACCTCGTTCGTGAGCGTGATATCCGGATTGGCCTGCGAATATGTCGCGAGCTTCGCATCATTTACAGAGATGCTCGCCATCTGTTCCGGCGAGAGCGCGTTCGCTTGCCCCAACGCCTTTTCCACGAAATCCTGATTGATGCCGTGTTCTGCAAAATTGATAGTTTCCCCCTCCTGCAACAAAACATCCCCGAACTGATTCTTTATGGCATTGACGAAATGCGTCCTTTGCGCGCCCTCCAGTCCCAGCTGATCCGCCAGCCTTCCGGAAATTTTCCATACCGAGTCCCCTTTTTGAACGACAGTGTCCTGATTGACAAAGCTACCGATAGCATCAGGCTGTATGACACCGGCCTCTGTGTCCGGTGCGATCGGCGGTACGGGTGCTTGCTCTGCCGCTGTCTCAACGCCCGTGTCGACTGCCGCACCAGCCGTTTCTGCCGTACTGTGCGGAAGAGACGGAGTATCAGATGCCGTTATCGTTTCGGGAACGGCTGCGGTATCCGAACCAGACACCATTTCGCCGAAACGCTCCTTGACCCAATCCACCGCCTCATTACCGCCCCACTGGTTCATCGCGATCTCTGTCAGCCAGCCGGAACCGACAAAGGCGCCGACGGAGAGCGCTCCGGTCTTGTGCAGCAGCTTCGTCAGTTTCGCGTTCTGGAGCTTCTCGTCGGTCGCGAACACCTTTTTCTTCATCTCCGCATCAAGATGCATGAAGCCTCCTTCGGGAGTTTCCGTAAACAGTCTCTCGATTTCTTTTTCCGTCTCTTTGATCCGATGCTTTGCCCGAGAACTGTCGAGGAGCGCTTCCGTACCGACCGACATACCGGCGACTCCGAGGGCTTTCCGTACCCCCACGAGCACTCCGGCCAGGGTGCCGGTAGCCGCACCGCCGGACAGGGCAAGCGCGAGAGCTCCCCCGGCGCAGACCGCGGTGATGGCCAATTTTTCCTTCATGGAAAGCTCATTGTATCTTCTCCCCAGGGCTCCGAATGAATCGAGGACTTTCGTCGGCCAGTTCTGCTTCCCCGCCCGGTATTCGGTGCGGGCTTCGATGAGATTCACCGGCTCATCCAGATCGAAATACCGTATCATATCGGCCATTTCCTTCTTCCACCCCACCCCATCGCCCGCGCGCTGCCTGACCGATGCGAGCTGCGCATTCTTCAGATCAACCAGCTTGTTCTGATACTGCGCCTGCCAGTATACCCCATCGCTGTAGTTTCCCTTCTTATTGTATTGTTTCTCCTGCCATTCCCGCTCACCTCCCGGAGAAAAAGACTTCCCAAAAAAATTCTTCACTCTCGCCCACGCGTTCGTCTCGTCATAATCCGCCTTCACATATCCCGCGCGCAGCTCATCCACCTCATTCTTCAGCCGGACGATTTCCAGATCAACCGTTTCTCCCTTTGGTCGTTCCGGAACAACGATCGCCGGTTCCGGCGTTATCTCTGCCGCATTGCTTATATTTTCTGGCATCACGACCTGTGCCGCTGCGACCGGCGGTACCGGTTTTTCCTGAACGCTCGCCGGCGCATCTCCATCGCTCTCCACTATTTTTCGGGGAGCGAAGGGGTTTACTCTGTGGCCTTCATCGGCATCCTTGTTGTCCGGCGGGACCGCCTGAACAATAATAGGAACAGGAGGTGTCTCAACCACGACCGCCGATTTCACATCGACAATATGCGGCTTGGGTGTTCCGTCTTTTCCCCTCCCCCTGCGTCTGCGTCTGCCTGAGATAGTCTGTTTCGGTTCCACTGCAACGGGTTTCTCAACGCCCGCGCTCACCGGCTCAACCGGAGGTTGCTGATCAACGTTCTCAACAACCGGCGCCATAAATTTTTCGGCCTGCGCCGCAGCAGCAGAAGCCACCTGCGCCAAAAGCTCCGCAATCGGTACCTCGGGTTTTTGTGTCTCCGCTGCCCTGTCTCCTCCAGTGCCTGGCACACGCGCAGCATCAACTTTCTCCTGCGCTTGAGCACGGAGTCTGATAGCTTCTCGCTGCAATGATTCCTGCAGGTCCATAAAATAAATGGTATTGAACCGCAGGGCAAGCCCTGCACCCAATCCCTCCGCGGCAAGCCGCGGGGTATTAACCCTTAGTTACTTCTCCTCGCTCGGAAACGAAAAATCATTTTCGTTTCGCTCACTTCAGAGAAGCAATAAATAATCGCGCTTTTTTATTGTACCCGAACGACGAGAATTGTCCTATCATCCGGCTTTCTACGCATATGATCATCATCCTGATTCCTCGTTCGCACTGCTTCGATGAACTTTTTCGCGATCTCATCCGGTACTTTTCCTTTATTCCCCCGTAAAATCTCCTCCATCTCATTATCAGTCAATGGATCGTGGATACCGTCGGATGAAACAAAAACGATATCCCCACCGGCAACATCAGCGATATACATACGAGGCACAAGCTCCCCGCCGTTATCATAGCCCAACGCCTGGTGTATCCGATTTCGCGTACGAAACATTTTTTGCTGTTCTTCAGTCAGGCTTTCCACAGATACGGCATTATTCAGTATCGACTGAACCTCTCTCGCACGCGTTTCATCTCCGTCTGCCTCAACCAACATACGCGCACCTCCATCATCCAATGTTATCTGCCGCAGTGCTCCCTGACGAAAGACATAGACTCGGCTGTCTCCTGCGTTGCCTACGATGATTTGCTTGCGGCCGTCTTTTTCCTCATGTATGTATGCTATGGAGGCTGTCGTCTGATAGGTTTCGTGATTGGTTCCCAGAGAAGCGAGCTCCCTACTCACCTGTATAAGCATATCATGTATGGCACGCTTGATTTCTTCAGCAGTTTTCTGTCCACTGCCCTGTAACGCTATAAACATCTCTTCCGCTCTCGTGGCGGTAATACGGGCAGCTTCTGCCCCCTTGGTTGCAGCACTCACTCCATCAAACACGCCGAAGGCGTTTTTATCAGGCAGCATGAAATATGCATCATCCCCGTGACGGACATTCTCACATTCCACCGCCATCTCCGTCATTGCTCCGGTTCGTTCCTTGCCTTTTCCCTCATTTTTCCTATCCGGATCATCGGCTACCATGAGGTAAAGGCTCAAAATGGCGTCTGCCCTATTCTCTCCAAGACCCTGCCCGAGCAAGAAACCGTAGAGTTCTTGGCGGGTAATATCGGCAACCTGTTTCTTGTGTTTTCCCAGTTTTTTCACATCTCCACGGAAAAAATCTCTGGCGACTTTGTCCAATCCGCTCCGGATCAGATCCATACCTTCCGAGATCGCCGTGACCATCGCTGGGCTCTCAACCTCGGAGAGAATTTCTATGATCGCGTCTCCTTTTCTCCCGTGCCCTTGGTTTTCATCTGTTTCTCCGACAACCCCTGCTGGTTTGGCAAGATCTTTGGATGACATATCTGATTTGTTGGTTTCCGCGCTCATAGGACATTCAGGCGGTTATTTCAGGGATTCGATGATTCCCCGTCTTGCGAATTCCGTCGCGAACACGAGTCGCTCTTTTTCATTCCAGCCTGATGCTGCGGGCAGGATTTTCATGAGTAACGGCACGATACTGCTGATGATATTGTCGATACCGGCCTGTTCGACAAGCGCCTGAAGCGTCACTTCCGTGTTTTTTTCCGCATACTGCACAAGCGGCAATATGCCTTTAGACACCACGCTTGCATATTGTTCTTTCTTCACCATAGGAATGGCCGTTTCCAATGCCTCATACGGCCGTTCTTGAGACGTCGGCTGTTCGGGAGCGGCTGCACTCGATATTCCTGCTGCCGCTGTCTGTCTTGCCAGATGCTTCACTCCCTCCTCATCATCAGGTGCTCCTCCCGGTACACGCTCCGTACGCGCGGCATCATCCCTATCTATCGGTTCTATCGGCTTTGCCGCCCGCAGAGTCTTCCTCGGAACAGGCTTCTTTTCCGGCTTCGATCCCGCTGCTTTCTTTTTCTCCGGAGTCCAGCCGAAATTGCTTCGCAGATACTCCGAAAACTTCTGCGTCCCGCCGGGCTTGATCGTATCCTTGCGCCACTCCGTATCGGAAACGGCTTTCCTATATTCTATGGCTATCCCCTCAGGGGAAATTGTCCTGATGATAAGCAGAGGCTCTTTGCCTTTTCTGAAAATTTGATTCTCCCTCAACTGTCCTGAAATTCTTGCAAACAATTTTTCGCCCGGACGCTCTTTGGTTCTCAGTTCTTTTGCTTTCGCTCTGCCCAACGCTCTGTTTTTCTGACTCCAGACAGCCTCTAACTCCTTATTCGCATCGCCGAGAAAGAGTACCGCTTGTCTCTCATATTTCGTACCTTTGATTTTTTCACCGGATTCCCATAAGGCAGCGTCTGTCTCTTTCAAAAATTCCCGATGTTTCCCCCTCGTAAAACCGATGTTTCGAATATCCTCAGAAGCCGCGTTCTGTATACGCTCGAGCATCACTCTTGTTTCTTCTGCGACTGCCTCCCTGAAACGATCGAGTGGCTCCCGGCTTTCAGGTTCTTTTGCCGGCGGCTTTTCACTCGAACCGACATCAACAGTGTTCATATCTCCTGTAGCGGGCAATGGATCTACAGATGATGTCTCCTGAATTGCCGAAACATCATCTGCTACAACCGGTTGTGCCGGTGTACGACGCCGAGCAGTTCCTGTGCCACCGGCTCTCTTCCCCCCTCTCACATCTTGTTCGGGCGTATCGCGAAACCGGGTATGCTGTTTGCCTTTTCTCGCTCGCGGGCGCTTCCTCTCATCAGCGCTGTTCTTGGCATTTCCATCGCCATTCGAAAACATCCGCTTCTCGAGCATACCCAACCTCTCCAAAACTTTCTTCATATCCTGCGATGACGACTGTCGGTTGATCGAGGCGAGCAAGCCGTCCACTTCATCGGCGAAATGAGAGGCTGATGGCATATTCTTGACAAGAGCGATCTTCCCGGCTCTGGCAAGATCATATTTTCTCTGCAGATGTTCCGCTTTCTTATCAAGAAGGATATTGAAATACCCTCTCTCCACCAGCTCGACATCCGGTTCTTCGGATGCATACTTTTTTTCCAGTTCCCCAAGCACTTCCTCCTTCAATCGCAGAACATTCTCCGGCATTTTGCTTGCAAGAGCGCGGATTTCGGCAAGCAAGCGTATTCTCTGCCAACCACCTCTCACAAAGCGGTCATCGAGAACATTCCACGCGTTCCCTATTGCTTCGATTTTTTGCCGCAAGATATCCAGATGCGCTGACAATTCCTTTTCTTCCCCGCTTGTATCCCTGTCTCCAGCCTCGCCGCGTATGCCAGAACCGTATTCCTTTTCAATAGACTCGCCCCATCCCTCTACCGCGTCACTGCTCGCTTCGTATTCCCGGATGAAGGCACGCGCTACTTTTTCCATTTCTTCCTCATAGACCCTGTAAAACTCCGGATATTTTTCTTTTATCTGATCGACGGCTTCCATCCCTTCGACGCCGATCAAGACACGGAAATTCTCAAGCGGTTTCCGCATGACTCTCCTGTCATTTTTGACGCTCCCATCAGGAGAAGCTTCCGTATAAAAAACGACGATATCCCCATCTTCCTTCTCTACTCTCTCGACGACGATCCGCCCCCCGCTTTGGGGGTTTTCAAAAATATCCCCTCGTTGAAACTTCTCCGTTTGCTCTTCCGGCCTGATCTTTTTTTCCGGCCTGACCAATTGCAGAGAGGGCTTCCCTGCTGCGCCTTCTTGTGACGATATCGTTTTCCCCCCTTGCGACTCAGCCAAAGGAGTGTCCCTCGATACTCCCCGTATTTCTGAAGACATACTTGTAATTTCGCTAAAAAATACCCGACACGCGGATTTCTCTTTTCCACTCATTCTTGGTATAATTTTACCATAGAAACACAAAATAAAAAAATATGACTGAACGATCCGTTCATCGCCATATCGCGACCTGGGTCATCCTCGGCATCATCCTGATCGTCGCGTTCGCTGCCAGGATCTATCGCATCGAGAGCATCCCGGCCGGCATCTATCCGGATGAAGCCGCCAATGGCGTCGACGCGCTGCACGCGCTGGAAACCGGGAATTTCGAGCTTTTCTATCCCGCCAATTTCGGTCGCGAAGGCCTCTTCATCAACCTCCAGGCGATCTCCATCGCGCTCTTCGGCAATACCATCACCGGGCTGAAGCTCTGGTCGGTGCTCTTCGGGACATTCTCCGTGCTCGGCATCTATCTCCTCGGCAAGGAACTCTTCCGCAGGCCCGCCCGCAACGATTTGCCAGCCTATAGTAGCTACACTAGCAGTGTTGCTGACGCGCGTAGCGATTCGGGCGGGCGCGCGGCGGGCATCATTGCCGCATTCATGCTCGCGACATCGTACTGGGCCATCAATTTCTCGCGCATCGGGTTCCGCGCCATCATGACCACATTCCTCCTCTCCTTCTCCTTTTATTTCTTCTTCCGCGGACTCCGCACCAGACGCCTGGTGGACTTCCTCGTTTCCGGACTCATCTTCGGCCTCGGGCTCCATACCTATATCGCCTTCCGCGTCGCCCCGCTCATTCTCATCATCCTCCTCCCCGCGCTCCTACTCTCCTATGAACATTTTCTCCGACGCTTCTGGAAACACACGGCTCTCTTCCTGCTCGGCGCGTTCATCGCGGCCGCGCCGATGCTCTACTATTTTTTCATCTCGCATCCCGAGGATTTCGCTTCGCGTTCCTCTCATATCTCCGTCTTCGCTCCGGAGATAAACCAGGGCGATCTCTGGGGCACGCTGGCGAAGACTTTTTCCATCTCGCTCATCAAGTACAATTTCTTCGGCGACCAGAATTGGCGGCACAACTATCCCCCCTATCCGATCCTCGATCCGTTCGTCGGGACATTCTTCCTCGCCGGCTTCCTCTACGTCATCTGGCAGACGGTCACGCTGCTCGGCCGGCGCATCCGCGAAGGCGACCGGGACACGCGACTCGTCACCGATTTCTTTCTTCTCGGATCATTCTTCGTCATGCTGATGCCGGAATTTCTCACGGACGAAGGGCTGCCGCACGCGCTCCGTTCCATCGGCACCCAGACGCCGGTCTTCCTGATGGCCGCCCTGCCGGCATTCTGGATCATGCAGAAAGCGCTCCGTTCCGCGTCGGGCGCGCGCATCGCCTTTCTTGCGATACTCCTGATCGCCCTCTCCGGAAGCGCCGTCTTCAATCTGACGAAGTATTTCGTATTCTTCGCGGCAAGCCCCGTCGCGGCCGGCTCTTTCAATGAAAACTACACCGATATGGGCCGTTATCTCCTCTCGCTGCCGGCGGACATGAACAAATATATGCTCGTCGACGCCAAAGGCAGTGCCGACCGTTTCCGTATGCCCGTCTTCGCGCATCCGACCTATTTCCTCACCTACGGACGTGTCGCCCATCTCGAGATCGTGCAAAGCGATACCGTCCTCCGCCGACCGGGGATATTCCTCATGCTCAATTACGACGGCGCCCTCGCGGAGCGGATCCGACAATTCTATCCGGATGCCTCTGTAGAGCGCATCGATATGAGACCGGACCGTACGGGCGGAGATTTCGATGTGATCGTCCTGCCTTCGGCAGAAAAGAAAAAATGATATGGACTCCTTGAAAAAACACGCGAATTGGATCGTTGCCGGCATCCTCTTGCTCCATTTCGCCGTTTCTCTCTCGGTTTCTGCGCAGGAGTCGGCGATCTATGACGAGAAGGCGCATATCCCGGCAGCCTACAGCTATGTCCGCTACGGCGATATGCGGCTCAACCCCGAACATCCGCCGCTCCTCAAGGATCTCGCGGGGCTCCCCTTCCTCGCTCTGCAGCCGGCGTTCCCTCTCCAGTCGAGCGAATGGCAAGCTGGCGTCAACGAGCAATGGGCGATCGGCGATATGTTCATCAACTGCACGAGGCCGGATATGCTCTGCAATGATGCCGACGCCCTCCTCTTCTGGTCGCGCCTGCCGATCATCCTGCTGTCCGTCCTGCTCGGCATCATGCTGTTCGTCTGGACCAAGGCGCTCGGCGGGACGCTCGCCGGGCTGTTCGCGGTCACCCTCTATGCCGCCGATCCCAACATCATCGCCCACAACCACTACGTGACGACCGATCTCGGCAGCGCCGCTTTCATCTTCGCCGCATCTTATTTCTTCGTCCGCTTCCTGAAGGCTCCGAGTCTCAAGAACGTCGTCGTCGCAGGCATCTTTCTGGGGCTCGCGGAACTCGCGAAATTTTCCGCGGTCCTTCTCTTTCCCCTGTTCGGATTGTTCGCCATCCTCTACGCCCTGACGAAACAGAGACCGGAAAGTGATGCAGGGAACATGATCTCTTTCAAGCTGCGGACACTTTTTCAATACGGATTCAAATTCACCGGAAGCGTTCTCGTCTGTTTCGCGCTCATCTGGTCGCTCTATGCGTGGAATACAATTAACATGCCCGGCGAGAAACTTGTCGATGCCGCCGACCTCTACCTCTCGCAGCAGAATGCTCCCGCCATGTTCGCCCACGCTCTCGTCGTAAACACGAGCGGATCGGAGCTCCTCAAGCCGTTCTCCGAATATTTCCTCGGCGTCGCCATGGTCTTCTCGCGTGTCGCCAGCGGCAACCCCCACTATTTTCTCGGCGAGGTCTCCAGCCAATCGTCCCCTTGGTATTTCCCCGTCGTATTTCTTCTCAAGGAAACGCTCCCGTTCCTGTTCCTCCTGTTCTTCGCCCTGTGCTATTCCCTGTACCGCATAGGCGCATCCGTAGCCGCCGGACATATCCGTTCCCTTTCCTCGTTCTTCGCGTTCGTCGGCCGCTCGATCCGGAGAAAGCCGGCTCAGTACCTTGCCGCATCCTTCATCCTCCTGTACGGCTACGTCAGCATCACCGGCAATCTCACCATCGGCTTCCGTCATCTCTTTCCTATTCTGCCGTTCCTCTATATGCTCGTCGCTAAGACCGTCTTCGATTTCCTGAAACGCCGTCAGGCCGAACCGGCGACACACAAGACGTGCTCTTGGATTTTCGGCATCATGGTATTCATAATCGCCGCCATTCCCGTGCTCGCGTATCCGGGATACCTCTCCTATTTCAATCCCGCGGCCGGCGGCAATGCGAACGGCTACAGATACGTCACGGATTCCAACTATGACTGGGGGCAAGACCTGAAGAATCTCGATGGCTTCGTCGAAACGCACAATCGCTGCAAGGCCGGTACGGAAAGCCAGAGCGAGACCGGGCGCTGCGCCATCACGGCCGGCTATCCGGCCATCGATAGGATCCGCGTCGATTACTTCGGCGGCGGGAGCCCGATCTACTATCTCCAGGACAAGTACATCCCCTGGTGGGACAAGCGGGAGCCCGAATCCGGCTGGTATGCCATCTCGTCATTCTTCTATCAGGAAAGCCTCTACCGGCAGAAACGGCCGGAGGAGCGCAATTACGAGTGGCTGCAAAACATACAGCCGGTCACCCGCGCCGGCGATTCCATCTTCATCTATTACATCCCGGAGAAATGAAACAATCACATAAGCAAAAAAGAGAGGCTCTCGCCTCTCTTTTTTATATTTCCCAAGACATTTCTTTTTCTTGCTCCGGTTCTCCGTCGGTAACTTTTTGCGACGAAAGTGTTGCTAGAAACGGAGCGTGACGCGTTTTCGCAGGACAGTGACGTTTCTCAACGACTGAGTCGGACCCTCCGTAGGCGGGCAGGAAAGTTCGATGGAGAAAAAGGGAGAGAAAAAGAAATGTCTTGGGAAATATTTACCCCACCAAGGAGACGCCCTCTTATTATTTCTTTTTCTTGGGTTCAGCTTCCATTTTCTTTTCTTCCGTCGGTACGGGAGGCACGGTATCAGACGGATTCTCCATATTCTCTCCCTCGCGAAAAGCGTAGTACGCGCGGTTTTCCGTCCGCAGATCGATATAGGCGAGCGTGGCGCGCCTCCCTTGCGGCAGCTCTTTTTCGAACAGGAGCTTGAGCGTGCGAAGCGATGACTCGATCGGAATATCCGTTCCGAAATACGCCTCCCATCCCTCCTCCGTCCTGACACGCAGCTCGTCGGCGAAGCGCGATGCGGTCGTATACCGCGGTTCGATCGCTATCCCCAGCCGTTCCGGAAACAGTCCGCTCATCCGGACAGCGAATGCTCCGTATTCCGGGTCAAGCACGGTCTCTCCGGGCGCCGTCGGCTTGCCGCTCGTGTCGGTGATCAGCAGCGCATACGGCATATTTTCCGGAGAGAGCGCCCGGCTGCCGTCATGCGCGACACCCGCTTCATCGATGAGCAGACACCGGTCGTCGGAACACCAGAGGAGGATCTTCTGCCGTTCGGTCACTTCGACACGCAGGCTGTCCGGAAAAACGCGCGTCACGCTGACAGAAGCGAGCAGCGGATATTCCATACGCAGACGCTCGGCGATTGTCTGCGGCCGCACTGCGAAAAATCCGCGCTTGGGAACAATACCGGCGTACTTCCCCGTTACCTGATTTTCCACAAAGTCACGCAGCGTCTTTTCGGAAATCTCGCTCATCCCCATGATACGCGGCTCGCCGATGAGAAAGAATACGGAGAAGAATGCTATGTAGACGAACGTTCCCGCTAAAAGTATCCACAAAAAAAAGATACCCGCGGAACTGTGCTGATTTTGCTGTTTCGCGACGCTCCGTTCCGCGCGCCGTGCCGGCAAGCCTTTGCGCAGGAACCGCATCGCTCCTTTTTCGCGGCGTTTCCGATCGCCCTGTTTCGACAAGAACCACATATGCCTAGATCGCAAAGAATAATTTTTCCAAGAGCAGCCGCGCATTGCTTTGCGTCGTTTTGAGCAGTATCAGAGTCTGCTCCACTTCATCCAACAGCCCGAGGAAACGCGCCGTGTAACGCGCATCGGAGCCTTTGAGCGCCTGCGTATGGAGTCCCGGCAGCCACCACTCGAGCAATCGCACCGTCTCGGGAACGTTTTTCGCGAGCTCTTCCGCCAATTTCAGCCGCTCGCCGAGCGCAAGCGAAGAGAGGCGGAACAGCCTCCCGAGCTTCTCTTTCTCTTCGGCAAAACTCTGCGGATCCTGTGCGGCCCGCACCGCCATACCCGGTCGGCCGAGGGCGAAAAAGAACGGTGCGATAGCGTGTTCCGCATTCTTCGCGAACAACGCGTCGATACCCTCTTCTATGTCCTCCGCAGGGACATACCCGAACCGAACTCTCTCCACGCGCGACAGGACCGTCGGCACTATGCTGCCCACTTCATGCGTCACCAGTATGATCACGGCCGTAGGGTTCGGCTCCTCGAGCGTCTTCAGGATCACGTTCTGCGCGGTAGGCGAAAGCTTGTGCGCCTCCTCTATGATCACGACGCGGAAACGCCCCTGCGCCGGAAAGCTTCCCAAAAAGGACAGCGCGTCACGCATGGTTTCGGCGGAGATGTTCTTCTGTTTCAGCACACCTCGTTTCATCTCTTCTTCCGGTCGAACGATGCGCACATCAAACGGGTGCGGCTTGTGTTCACTCGGTTCGAAGTCGAACTCATCGGCAAGCCTCGCGGCAAATTCCAGCGCGCACAGGCTTTTCCCGACGCCTTGCGGCCCCACGAAAAGATAGCTCTGGGCGATTCTATCCTGCAGCGCCAGCATTTTCAGCCGTTCCCTTTCTTTTGTATGACCGATGATGAACATATAATTCAAAGTAGAAGCGGTTACATTTAGGTATCACTGCCGCAAGAACCTTTCCGGGAGAGTTGAAGTTTTTTCGAGCACGGTTCCGGACTGCCTCGGCGGGACGGATCGAAAAAAGTTCATAAGCGGGTTTCGCCCGCTGGGGCGAATGAGCGACGCCCGGGGAGGTTGCTTGCGGTCAGTGATACTCACCGACTTTCTCAAATATTTTTTTCCAAAAAATTCTTTATCCCGTTCTGAAAATTCTCTTTCGTCAGATGCGCTACGGATTGTTTCATCGCCGCCTCATCGTACTTTCCCTCCCGCTCAAGGAAACGCCGCACGCCTTCCGCGATGATTTCCGGCGTCTGGGAATGGAACAGTTCCCCGGTGTCGCCGGGTCTCACGATCTCCCGGATACCGCCATACTCGTACGCGATGACCGGCGTGCCGAAAGACAACGCTTCCGCCGCCACCATGCCGAAATCCTCTTCCGATGGGAACACGACCGCTCGCGCTCCCTGATACAATTTGACGAGCTCATCGTCTCCGACAAAACCGGCAAAACGGATATGCTTTCCTGCTATGCGTTCAAGTGCCTTGCGCTCTGTCCCGTCCCCGACGATCAGGAGAGGAAACCCGAGCTTGTTGAACGCCTCGATCACCGCATCGGTTTTCTTCGACCTCGTCAGCCGCGATACGACCAGAAAGTGACGGCGGCTCTTGCCGTCATCTTGACCCGCCGGATGGCAAGGAAGGATCTCTGTATTGTCATGCAATTCCATAGCACCCGGGTAGACGACCATACTCTCGCGGCGATAGTATTTCTGCACGCGCGCCTGGGTAAATTTCGAGTTCGTTATCAGGACATCCGGACGTTCCGCCGCCTGCCGATCCCATACGCGCAGATAGGATATCAGCATCCGCGTGAAAATGCGGAATCTGCCGCGTGCGCCAAGCTCGCCCAGATACTGCTCATGATAGTCCCACGCGTAACGCATCGGGGAGTGCAGGTACGCGATATGCTTCGTATCGAGACGGGTAATGATGCCCTTGCTCCACGCACCGGATGAAGAGATCACCAGATCGAAATCCCGCAGATCGAACGACTCGACCGCGACCGGAAACAACGGCAGGAACAGCCGGTAGCGCTTCTTGAGAAACTTCGGCAGCTTCGACAGCCACGATACGCGGATATCCCTGCCCCTGAAACGCTCGGCGACGAGCTTGGGATCGGCAAGCAGCGTATAGATCGGCGCCTGGGGATACATCTCCGCGATCGCCTGAAACACCCGCTCCGCTCCGCCGTAAGCCACCAAAAAATCATGCACAAGCGCCACTTTTTGAGGCTTCTTTCCGCCAGTTGTAGTGGCTTGACCCTGTACAAATTCTTGAGACATCTTCATTTCAATAAAAATTATAAGCCGAAGGCGCCTTACGGCTCTTATCCCTACAATTAAGCCAATATTCAGTATGATTTGTACAGGGTTGACTATTCATAAAAAGTATGCTATACTACGCGGTAAACTAATTTCGGTTTACATAAGTCCCTTGTTCAGGAGGAAGTCGCCATGTTGCCACAAGAACTCTATGTTCCGTTTGTGTTGTGGGGTGCCGCAACGGCTCTAACCGTCTACCAGATCTACAAGAAAAAGAACTTGAACCACTGGTTGACACGTGGGGCGCTGGGGGTTTCATTGGTACTCACAACCTTCGTATTGGTTGTACTGCTTGCGAAAGCGGTTACCGACGCGTGCAAGTAATCAACTCATTCTCCCCCCCCCCGAAGCGGTTCACAAAAACTTTGTGAACCGCTTCTTCATTTCCGGAGAATTGCTCCGATTTTCTCCGCACAGCTCTGCCAACTGAAACGCTCTGTATTCTTCAGCCCTTTTTCTATTATACCATCCCGGAGCGCCTTGTCCGAAAGCACTTTCTGCATGCCTTCTGCGATATTCTTAACACTGTAAGGATCAACAAACATCGCCCCACCGCCTGCCCGCAATACTATTTCGTCTGGCGGAATTGTAGGCGGGCCGGCCACTTCCGGCAGAGACGATGTGTTCGATGTCACCACCGGCACGCCGACCGACTGCGCCTCAAGCACCGGAATCCCGAATCCTTCATACAGTGTCGGAAACGCAAACACATCCGCATTTTTCAGAAGCTCCCATTTCTCTTCTTCTGTCACATATCCCATTAAGAAAATGTCAAGCTTGTAGCTTGTAGCTTGTAGCTTGTAGCGAATTCTCCTTGCTCCAAAACCCCATTTTCCTGCAAGCACAAGTGTGTGCGGAATCTGATATTTCTCCTTGAGCATTTCAAACGCTTCTATAATCCTGACGATATTTTTTCGCTCCTCTAAACGTCCGATAAACAAAAGGTATGGTTTGGAAATTGGAAACCTGCCCGTCCGGCAGGCGGGTTGGAAATTGAGATTTGCTTGGAAATTGGAAACCTGCCCGTCCGGCAGGCGGGTTGGAAATTGGAAATTGGTTTCATATCCTTCATACACCACGCGCGTCTTCTCCTCTGGCACCCCGTAGAGACGCATCACATCCCGCTTCGTGTTTTCCGAGACACAGATGACCGTCGTCGCCGCACGGCACGAGAAACGGATGGAAGCGCGCATATACAGCCGCTCCCAGAATGAATATCCATCGGGACAGAATTCGTACTCCAAGCCGTGAATCGTTACGACGGTCTTGGCAGGATGGATGCTCGGCACGGTGTGCGCCGGAACGAACAGAACATCCGGCGGATGCAGCAGCATCTCGATTGATAACCCTACTTGCGTCCAGAAACGCGGCGCCCATATTCCGCGTACCCGCCAATGCTCCGGCAGTTCAAAGTCTATTTCCGGAATGACGACTTGTAACTTGTAACTTGTAACTTGTAACTTCTTCCGCACATACAAAACAACAGTGTCCGTTCCAGGGATGACACTGCGCAGATGCTTGATCGTCTGATACGCATATTCCTCGATCCCTGTCCGCCGTTTCAGAAATGCCCGCGATGCATCGATACCTATTGTCATAGCTGGTAGCTTCTTAGCTTTTTAGCTGGTAGCTTCTGAAGAGAGCTTGTTAATCATCGCGTTTAACATACGCATTACTTCTCCAAGCAATGCTTCAACCTGAAAAAAATTCAAACCATTCCCAAGTGGCAATCGCTTGGAAATTTCAATCTGTGTTTCTAGCTCTGCACCCGATCCATATGCAAGCAAGAGAAAGTGACGGAAATCTTTTCTTGTGCCACGTCTACGCCCTTCTGCAATATTAGAGGGAATAGAGACAGCTGCTCGTCTCATCTGTGAAGTTAAGCCGTACAGTTCGCTTTTAGGATAATTTTCTGTAAGTTCATAAACCTTGGTTACAAGCTCTACAGATTTTTGCCACACGACTAATTCTTTATAAGAATGTATTGTATTCTGTGGCATACTGTCTTTTCCTAATAAGCTACGAGCTACAAGCTAAGAAGCTACTTTGCCAACATAATGCTCCGCTTGTACACTTCCAGATTTTCGAGCACGATACCAGCTCCGCGCACCACGCAGAACGCCGGATCGTCGGCCACGTAGCAAGGCACGTTGATGGTTTTCGATATCAGCTGGTCGAGATGCTTGAGCTGGGCCGTCCCGCCGGAGAGCACCATCCCCTTGTCCATGATATCGGCGGCGAGTTCCGGCGGCGTTTCCTGCAGCACCTGCTTGATGACATTGATGATCTCGCGGAGTTCGTCCTGGATGGCTTCCGTCACCTCATTGGAGGAAATGATGATCGTTTTCGGCAGACCGCCCATCAGGTCGCGTCCGCGCACTTCCATATGATCCTCTTTCACCTGCGCGATCGCAGATCCGATCTTCATCTTGATCGCTTCGGCCGTCCGATCGCCGATAGCAAGGCTGTGCTTGCGCTTGATATAGTCGGAGATAGCCTGATCGATACGGTTGCCGCCGACACGCGCGCTGTGCGCCGCGACGATGCCGCCGAGAGAGATGATGGCTATTTCCGATGTTCCGCCGCCGACGTTGATGATCATATTCCCCTGCGCCGCATGAATCGGAATACCCGCACCGATGGCCGCCAGGATCGGTTCCTTCACGACATAAGCGGTCTTCGCGCCGGCTTTGAGCGCGGCATCGATGACGGCGCGACGCTCCGTCGACGTGACTCCCGCCGGGATCGACAGCACGACCTCCGGACGGAAAAATCGGATACGTCCGCTCACGCGGTTCAGGAAATACTTGAGCATCGCTTCGGTGACGCGATAATCGGCGATGGCGCCGTCCTTCAGCGGCTGGCTCGCTACGATGGTGTCCGGCGTGCGTCCGAGCATCTCCTTGGCCTCGTTGCCGACGGCGAGCACCTTGTTTTCGATGAGCGAAATAGCCACCACGGATGGCTCATTGATGACCACCCCCTGACCCGGCACGAACACCAGCGTGTTCGTAGTCCCGAGATCGATGCCGATTTTCCGCAAAAACATTGGTTTCATACTATTGGGATGCTACGTCAAAAAAGTCGCTTTCTTTGAAAAATTATTTTTTCTTCCTCTGGTTGACGGCGGTAACATTGCTGATGAGTGAGTCGGTAACGGTCGAGCGTGACGGATGGTCTCGACAGGACAGCTCCCTGTTCGACAGAACGAGTCAGAAATGTTCGACGGAGACCATGGAATGAAAAAATGACTTTTCAAAGAAAGAAAAAAGCAAGCGCTATGCTTCCACTCTTTTTATCCTCGCGCCGATCTTCTGCAGGCGCTCCTCTATCCGCTCATACCCGCGATCCACCTGATGGATGTCCTCGATGATCGTCTTGCCGTTGGCGCACAAGGCGGCGATGATGAGCGCCGCTCCCGCGCGCAGGTCATAGCTCTTGATCACCGTGCCGCGCAATTTCGTCTTGCCGGAAACCACCACCTGATGCGGATTGAGTACCGCCGCTTGCGCCCCCATCTTTTCCAATTCGGAGACGTAGTTGAACCGGCCCTCGAACAGCGTATCGAATACGAAGGTCTCTCCCTCTGCCTGCGTGGCGAGCACCCCGAACGGCGCCTGCACGTCCGTCGGTACGCCCGGATACGTGCGCGTCTCTATTTTCTTCACCGCGCGCAGTTTTTTCGCAGGAATGACCGTGATGGCGTTTTTTGCGATGTCGAACGATACTCCGAATTCGCGCAGTTTCTCGAGCACGAGATCGAGGTGCTCCTCGCGCGCATCGGTCACGGTAAGGAGACTGCCGGTCGCCGCACCGAGAATGAGGAACGTCGCCGCCTCGTTGGCATCGGGAATGATCCTGTGCTTCGCTCCGCGGAGCCGCTGCGTGCCGGTGATCTCGAGCGTATGCGTGCCGAGACCCTTGATTCGGGCACCCATCGCGACGAGAAATCTGCCCAAGTCCTCGACGTGCGGTTCGGCGGCCGCGATCTTGATGATCGTCTTCCCGGGAATCCCGGCTGCGAGCATCATCGCGTTTTCCGTACCGGTCACGGAGAATTCCTTGAGTACGGCTGTCCCCGCATGACGCCTGCGCGCATCGATGACATAGCCCTTCTTCCCCGATCTCACCGACACGCCGAGTTTCGCGAACGCGTCGATATGCGTATCGATCGGACGCGCTCCGATCACGCAGCCGCCCGGCTGATAGAAAGAAAACGCGTCAAAGCGCGCCGCAAGCGGTCCGAGCAGCAGGATCGAGGAGCGGATCTTCTTGACGGCGGCGATATCCATTCTTCTCGGATCGACATTCTTCGCCGTGATCGCGACCGTCCGCTTGCCCCGCCATTCCACCTTCGCTCCCATACTCGAGAGAATTTCCAACATACGGAAAACGTCCTCGATCAGAGGCAGATTGGAAATCACGCAGGTTTCTTTGGTAAGGAGAGCGGCAGCCAGAATCGGCGTCGTCGCGTTCTTAGATCCGCTGACGATTATCTCGCCTTTGAGCCGTTTTCCCCCTTCGATTTCAAAAACTTCCATATAGGCCAGTATAGCGGAGAAGAGGCTTTCAATCAACCCGGACAATAACGGGTACTAAACCCGATTTTACCGGCACTGCGCTCGGAAACGAAAGCAAGCTTTCGTTTCGCTCACTTCGTTTGGTAATGAAAAAGGCCGTACATCAGTAACGGCCTATCGTACCTCTTTTTCGAGAGGCGAAGACAAGAGAACTTGCCTTGTTTATGGTAAAACAAAGTTTTTTGTTTTGTGTTTTTGTGTTTGTATTTTTTAAAGAACCTGTTTCTGCCCCCAAGAGAAAAAGCTATGCTCTTACTCTGTATCACATAACTGACGACCGTCATTCAGGTGATACATTGATTTTTTCTCTCGGAAAAAGAAAAGCGGGCGATCCGCCTAGAGGAACCACCCGTTTCACAGCTTTATGTACCTAGTATAGCAAATTTTCACCCTCCCGTCAACCGCTGCCACTCAAATTCTTATCTTCGCCTTGTATCAGCTCGCGCAACTTCCACACCCACCTTCTTACTTTTCGATTCCGTGAATGTGAAAGTACACCAAGATAAGAATTTACAATACTTCCAAAAGTCTCTTCTGTTATCTTTCCTTTCCGAAAGTTTTTTCGAGCATCGCTTAATTTCCGTAATAAACGCCTCTTGGTAGTCATGCGGACGACCGTCCTGTGTGGCAAAATAACATAACCCAGAAAATCTATTCCCTGGTTGACTTTTCGGATTTCCACTTTGTAAGGATGCAGTACCAATAACAACTTTTCAGAAACAAATAACCTGATTTTTACCAATGCCTCTTCAAGGAAAATCCGATTGCTGTGCACAATGACAAAATCATCAGAATAACGAAAGTAATGCCTTGCCTTCAACGTATGTTTTGCAAACTGATCCAGCTCATTGAGATAAATATTCGCAAAAAGCTGACTGGTAACATTGCCGAGTGGCAACCCTTTTCCTTTTTCTTTCTCAAAACTTGCAAAAATAATATCAATCAGCCACAGCGTATCGTAATCAGTAACTTTTTTCCCGATGAGCTTGCGTAAAATTTCATGGTCTATCGAGTCAAAAAACTTTCGTATATCACATTTCAGCGTATAGGCTGGAGCTCTCCAGTTTTTGCTTACCTTTCGGCACGCTGGCAAAAGACGCATCACACCGAAGTGGGTACCCTTGGAGCCGCGCGATGAATATGAATCATAAATAAAGTGCTCATCGAAAATCGTGTACAACACGCGAAAAATCGCTTGGTGCAAAACTCGATCGCGTACACTGGCTTTGTGAATATGTCTCCGCTTCGGATCGGAAACATAAAAGTCCTCATAAAGGTCGTGTCTGTATACCTTGGAAACAAGCTCTTGATGCAATCGAAGAAGATTGTCTTCCAGCTGAAACTCAAAAAGAGCCACGTCGCTCTTTTTCTGCTTCCCCTTTCTGAACTCTTTCCATGCAGCCAGAAGATTTGCTACACTGACAATATTATGGAAAAGGCTTCCTCTAACGTTACCCCCCCCCTCTCTCTCTCCCTCTCTCTCTCTCTCTCTTCGGAATAGTGATATTTCGATTGTTCATAGTATCAAGAAGGTATATGCGACTCTCTACCAAATCGGAGGCAAAATTCCCAAGCGAGATAGGCTCGGTATTCACGGGCGCATCGAACATCTCGCACTTGAAACCATAGGCTATATCATTCGTGCTTCATTGGCACAAAAATATCAGAAACGGGAAATACTCGAACACGTACGCGTCTCTCTGGAAACTCTGAAACATCTGGTGCGTATAGAATATGAACACAATATCATCCCGGAAAAATCATATATCGAGATAGCCGCGCTGCTCATTGAAACTTCCAAAATGACCAATGGCTGGATCAAGTACCTGACACAAAGTCCCGCACTCTAGCGGGACGTTCCTGTGTTGAAACTTCTCGACGGACACCGCCATCGGGATGTGAATCGTCCAGATCGTACCAGTTCACGTTCACCTTGCGATTGTCCGGATTCCAGTTCACGTTCGGCACGTTGCCATCCGCATTACGAGAACCTTCTCCCTTACTGTGAGCATCCATCTCTATCACCGAACCTCTGTTGCCAGAGCATCTGTGTTCCTCGCGGTCGCGAGCGCTGTGCCGCATCATCTCCTACCGTGAAAAATCTATGCGCAAATACTCACAGGCAGTTTCAATTCTTGGCAAACTATCATCCCACTCGGGTGAGACTAGCTTAACAGCCGATTTGTATTATACACCATTTTCTTGAACTTTTGAGAAGAAGATAAAAAAAACCATATGCGTGCACGCACGCATATGGGGAAAAAGGGTAAAAGGCTCAAGTGTTGAGGTTAAGCTGCCAATTGTTTTGGCAGCGCAACTGCTCGACGGACACCGCCATCGGGATGCGAAGCGCCCAGATCGTACCAGCTCACGCCCACCCTGCGATCGGCCGGATGCCAGTACACGCCCGGCACGTAGCCATCCGCATCACGAGAACCCGAGCACAACGTGATACCTTTCACATCGAGGTGTTGCTTGGTTTCGATAAAGTGTACTGCTCCGTGGACAAGTCGCTCGAGCACCGTGACACCGATCAACTGATCCGGGTCGGCTTGACGAACCGATTGACCAAGAAACTCTTCATCGGCCTCCTGCTCATCACGCACCCAGAGGGCATAGGACTCTGCTGATGTCCGGATGTTGCGTGTAATCACCGCATCCAGATCATCCGCGTACTGCCACAGTTTCCACCGTGGGTCATGCGCCACAAGGATGTTTCTGTACATTGCCGCTGAGTGATTCATCGTCAATCCTTTGAAGATGAAAATCAGACGCCGCTTGCCGACACTTGGTTTCTCGGGAATCAGCACCTCACTGAAGTCGGCTTCCATACCGAAATGAGTAAGGTAGATACCTTCCCAATAAGCCCGTCGGGCGGCATATCTGTCAGCAGTCACTACGAACACTTTGGAAAGTCCATTTTTGACTTTTGTGGCCAGCATTTCCTTGCTCTGCAGTAAAGCCTTCCTTTCGCCAGAACTTAGGCTAAAGAAAAAGCGCGTGACAACTTCGGTGACTACTGCCACTACGTAACCGAGTAAAATCCCCAACTGCTTCGCCTGTTGGGCAGTCGGTATCAATCGGTCTGTTCCATGATTTTTCATGGTTTGTTCCTCTTGGATACACGCCAGCGGGCTCTCGGGTCTTCGAGTTTGCCATAGCCCAGTAAAATCCATACATCACATGGTAGTCAAAAATTACACGGGGCTATGGCAAAAGACGCAAAAACGTATGTTTTTAATGAACTATACAGTGTACACCTGTTTCTTGATTTTGTCCAGAGCAAATCATGAAAAATGCTTTAAATAAAACATTTTTCTAGAAAGTAGTATCTTCTACAAGCTCATGCGCTAGCCCTTCTGCTTCCGCAGATAATCGTAGGCGGACAGGAGCGCCGCCACGCCGTCGCCGGCGGAAATGTTGTTCTGCTTGTAAGGAGCGTCGGTCGCATCGCCGGTGGCGAATATGCCGGGGCGCGATGCCGCCTTGGTGCGATGGTCGAGGATGATCTCTCCGCGTTCGTTGAGATCGAGCAGTCCTTTCACGAATTCCGTATTCGGCACCATGCCTATTTCCACGAACACTCCGTCAAGCGCGAGCTCTGTCTGCTTATCGCCTGTTTTGTCGAGGTAGCGTATGCCGGTCACCTTGTCCTCGCCGAGCACCGCCTCCGTGAGCGCATTGTATATCACCCGCACTTTTTCCGATGCCAGGACTTTCGTCTGCGTGACCGCATCGCCCTTGAGAACATCGGAACGGACGATGATCGAGATATGGGACGCGTACGGGAGCAGGTCTTCCGCCGCTTCGAGCCCCGCATTGCCTCCGCCGACGACCGCCACCTTCTTGCCGCGGAAAAACGGCGCATCGCACGTCGAACAGTAGACGACGCCCTTGCCCACGAACTTCTCCTCGCCGGGCACGTCGAGATGGCGGTGGCGTCCGCCGGTCGCGATGATGATCGTCTTCGTCTCATATCGTTTTCCGGCATCCGTACCAACCGTGTAGCGACCGTCTTTTTCCACGACGCTCGTCGCGCGTACTCCCGTCACGATCTCGATGCCTTCCTGCGCCCGCAAATGCTTCTCAAGCGCCGCCGCGAACTCCCATCCGGGAATCGTCACCGTGCCGATCCAATTCTCGATGCTCGCCGATACCGCCGACTGGCTCTGGAAATTCTCCGTCAGGAACAGCGTCTTGAGCTGCTTGCGCGCCGCGTACACCCCTGCCGCCACGCCTCCCGGTCCCCCGCCTACTATTACGACGTCATACATACATCTTCCGATTAATTTTTCCCCCTATCCCGCATCGCCTGCGCCACCCGCTCCACCGCTACCAGATATGCTCCCATACGCACTGATGTATTATACCGCTCTTTTTCATTCCAAACCGCATCGAACGCGGTCTCCATCTTCTCCTTCAGTCTGGCATTCACTTCCGCTTCTGTCCAGTAATAATTCATTGCGTTCTGCACCTGCTCGAAATACGAGACGGTCACGCCTCCGGCATTGGCCAAGATGTCCGGCACCACCGTAACACCCTTTTCGATCAGGATCTCTTCCGCTTCCGGTGTGACCGGGCCATTGGCGATCTCCACGATGAGTTTCGCCTGCACCTCATGCGCATTGCCCTGATGAATCGCATTTTCGAGCGCTGCAGGAACGAGGATATCGGCCGGCACGGAAAGCACCGCTTCGCTCGGAAGCTTGTCGCATCCGACGCACGTCTTCAGATCACCGGCGATGCGCTTGTGT
This sequence comes from Patescibacteria group bacterium, assembly GCA_038078615.1. Classification (GTDB taxonomy): domain Bacteria; phylum Patescibacteriota; class Minisyncoccia; order Moranbacterales; family UBA1568; genus UBA1568. The sequence continues at coordinate 27,435 of JBBTWT010000001.1, forward strand.
TCGTCCACTGCTTTCACATCGAGCCCAACGCTATGGTACACCGTCGATTTCGAATCCGCTATGGCGACTACCCTGTATCCGGCTGCGTCCAGCATACGCGCGAGATGTCCGCCACCGTTGCCGAACCCTTGGATCGCCACGGTTGCTTCTTTTCCGAGGTGCAGTTTAGCTGCAGCGCGCTCCAATATATAAAACGCTCCCTGGGCCGTCGCATACCCGCGCCCGAGCGACCCGCCGACTGAAACCGGCTTTCCAGTAATCACTCCAGTAGACTGCTCGCCGGAGAACATCTCGTATTCGTCGAGCATCCATCCCATAATGCGCGGATCTGTCGCAACGTCCGGTGCCGGCACATCGCGATTCTTGCCTATAATACATGCAATGGCTCGCATATATCCACGCGAGAGCATCTCCAACTCCCGATCGGACAATGGCTTCGTATCGACGATCACGCCGCCCTTGCCCCCACCGAGCGGGATGTCAACGACGGCCGTTTTCCAGGTCATCCACATCGAAAATGCCATCACTTCTTCGCGTGTCACGCTTTGATGAAAGCGTATGCCTCCTTTGTACGCCCCGCGAGCATTGTTGTGCTGCGACCGGTAACCGGCAAATACCCTCGTCGTGCCATCATCCATTCTGACCGGTATCGATACCTCGAGCACCCGATCCACATGGAGGAGCCGCTCGAAAATGTGCGGATTGATCTTGAGTATCGCCTGCATGTCCCGCAGCCGCTGTCGCTCTGATTCGAGAGGGTTGTCCATAACATTATGTATTATCTCATTGTATCTTAAACAGGGATTTCAGATACGTCTCATCGATCTTTTTCTTGCCGTCCCACTTGCAGAGGATGTCGTCTTTCAGTAGTTCGACTCCGAGCATCGCGACCGCCTCGCGGATAGCGGAAATCTGCGTGATCACATCGAGACACTCCTCCCCGCCTTCGACCATCCGACGCACACCGCGCAGCTGTCCCTCGATGCGGGCGATACGGGACAGCATCTTGTCCTTTTCGCTTTTCTCTATTCTCCCCAGAGCCATAATATACATGTCATCAAAAAATACCCTCTAGGGGTATATTAGAATGTCCTTTCGAACATGTCAAGCAAAAAGGTTTACAGCTCCTCCACTGCCTTGCGGAACTGCTCGCCGCGATCGAATTCGTTCTTGAAGAGCCCGAAGCTGGTCGCGCCCGGAGAAAGCAGCACGACGTCTCCCGGCTCGGCGCCGCGCGCCGCAAGCTCCACTGCCTTTGCCATAGTTTCCACCACTTCAAACGGACGGGTTTTTTGTCCTTCGGGAAGATGTGTTTTGAGTGCCGCAAGTAATTTTTCTGTCGCTGTACCCTTGAGCAACACCAGTCCCTTGGAACGCTTGAGAATCTCTTTCGCCAGAGCATCAAATTCCAGGCGCTTGTCATTCCCCCCGGCGATGAGGATCACCGGTTCTGTGAAAGAACGGAGTGCCGCGATAGCCGCTTCTGGGATCGTCGCGGTCGTATCATTGTAATACTGCACGCCGTTTTTCTCGCCCGTACGTTCCAGACGATACTGAATCCCAGCAAAACTCATGATGCCGGAGGCAATCTGTTTCGGAGCGAGTCCATACGCGAGTGTCGTCGCAACCGCCGCCAAGACATTGGCCGTATTGTGCTCCCCTTTGAGCGGTATACGGGCAAGCGGCACCATCTCTTTCGTTTCTCCTTGTTTGCGCATACATATTTTCCCGTCTTCCATCCATACGCCATCGCCATCGATTTTTGTGTCACGAGAAAACCAGATGAGCGCCCCCTGGGCATCCTGCGCCAAAGCGCGCACCTCCGCGTCATCGAAGTTGGCGATCAGGACATCTTTTTGCTTCTGAAACAAGAAGATGTTTTTTTTGTCGGCCGCATATGCTTCCATCGTCTTGTAATAATTGAGATGATCCGGATAGATATTGGTCAGCACCGCGATATGCGGGCTTTTCCTGAGGCGCCCGAGTGCGGAAAGGCGCCACGAGGAAAGTTCGAACACGGCGATACTGTCGGGAGTGATTTTCCCGAGCATTCCGAGCACACTCACCTGTCCGATGCCCACGCGTACGACCCGCTTGCCGGCTTTCTCCAGAATATGCGCGATGAGTGTCGCGGTCGTCGTCTTGCCTTTCGTCCCGGTCACACCGATGATCGGCGCCTTGCACAGGGCGAAGAAAATGCTCGAATCCATCTCCACCGGTACGCGGTGCTTCTCCGCCAGCTGGATATACTCGTTCGTCCAAGGGATCACGGGATTCTTGATCACCATATCGGTGTGCGTAAAATCCTCAGGCCGATGCTGGCCGAGTACGTACGTCACGTTCTTGTATTTCGCGAGCTTTTCGAGCGAACCGCCGAGCTCCTCGCGGCTCTTGATATCGGTCACGACGATTTCCCGCGCGCCGTGCTCGACAAGAAATTTCACCGTGCCGATGCCTCCCATATTGAGACCCAGGCCGAACACCGTCACCCGCTTATCCTTGAAAAAAGATTCCTGAAGCATATATCATTCTACCACTCGAACCAGCCTTTGGTGCGCCGCAAGACCTTGCCGAACCGTTTTCCGGACAGCAGCTCCCCTTCGTCCATCGCGAGAGAGCCGTTGATAACGAGAGAGGATATGCCGGTCGCGTATCGGTACGGGGCTTCCATCGTGGCGCGATCAGCGATAGTTTCCGGCTGAAATACGACTATATCAGCGAAATAGCCCTCTTGCAAGAGACCTCTTTTCTCAAGCCGGAATTTCATTGCCGGTTTGCCGCTCATCTTGTGCACCGCTTCTTCCCAGCTGAGTGCCTTTTGTTTGCGGACATATTCGGCAAACACTTTCGGAAATGCCCCGAAGTTGCGGGGGTGTACCATTTCACCGGTTTCCGCATATCCGACATCATATCCGACGCCGTTGCTCGAAATGACGGAGAACGGATGCTGTATGGCCTTCAAGATATTTTTTTCCGACAGCACTTCCATCGAGACAATCGCCCGGCCATTGCTTGCGATCAAGAAATCAAGCACGGTTTCTTCGGGAGACTTCCCTTGCAAAGCGGCAATCTCCGAAATCCTGTGCCGCGACAACATCTTGCTCAGGGCCGATGCCGAAATGAGGATCTGCGAATAGTCGATCCCTTTCTGACGCATATCGCGGAGCACCGTGTTTCTGACGCCCGGATCCTTCAGCCGCGCGAGCATCATCTTGCGCCCCTCCTGCGTCACCCATTCCGGCAGGAGCGTATAGAGCACCGATCCCGTCGTCGTGTAAGGATAGACATCGAAACTGATCTGCATATCGTTCAGCGCGGCGGTTTCGATGAGATTGAACGCCTCATCCATCAGGTGCCAGTTGCTTTTGCCGACTGCTTTGAGATGCGAGATATGCAGCGGCGCCTTGGTATCGCGAGCAACCGCTATAGCCTCTTCGACCGATTTCACCAGCCCTCCCCCTTCATCGCGCACATACGTGACATACACCCCGCCTTGAGCGACAGCGGTTTTCGCCAGCGCTGAAAGTTCCCGAATCCCGGCTCCGCGCGCGTGCGTATACATAAGTCCGGTAGACAATCCGATAGCGCCCTCTTTCATAGCTGTCCTGAGCATCTTCTGCATGATTTCGATCTCGTCCGGCGTGATGGTGCGCGTCCTGTCTTTCATCGCGCCGCGACGGATCGTTCCATGCCCCACCAAAGTGGCGAAGTTCACTGCCGGACGGCGCCGCTCCACCTCCCGCAGAAAATCCTCCATGGACAGCCAGTTGAAGTTTATTCTCTCCACATCCGTCCATTTCTGAATCGACCGGATGATTTCCGGATCGGTCAACGGCGCGAGCGACGATCCGGAATTGCCGCCGACGATCGTGGTGACGCCCTGAGAGAGCAGGCTCTCAAGTTCCGGATGGGCGAGCAGCCTCCAGTACGTATCGGAGTGGTTGTTGACATCGACGAATCCGGGAGTCACATACTGTCCCGTCGCGTCGATCACACGCTCCGCATGCGCGTGCGGCAAATCACCGATAGCCGCGATGCATCCGTCACGTACCGCGATATCCGCGCGATACATCGGACGGCCGCTGCCATCGATCACCGTTCCGTTTTTGATGAGGATATCATACATAGCGTACCAAGATATACTTATATGAGAACACCACGGCTTTCCCCTTTCTTGTTTTTCCTTCCGTATTCCCTTTCGTTTCAACCATACACGATACTCTCTTTCACCTCGGTCATAAACTCCTTATCCTGCTGGAGCGGCCTGGGGATAAGCAGCTCTATATCCGTCGCCTCCTTGAGATCTTTCACTCTTTCCAGCGCCGCCTTTTTCGCTATGCGCATCATCTCGTCATAGTCATCCATATTCGGCTGGATGAATCTGACATTGCGATAATCCCGCTTCACGGCCGCCAGAACGACTTTCGATGTCCTCGCTTCCGGCAGCATCTCGGAAAGCGCGTTTCCGGAATTGCGCGGGTTGCGGAGAGACGCTACGCGGATATTGAAGTCTTCGTTTCTCTTGAGCGTGTCCAAATCGGCATAGTGCATAGCATACGCCGGATCGATTTCCGCCACCTTGAGCATAAATGCCTTGTTCTTTTTCGCATCGGCCGGCATCTCCTGCAGCAGTGTCCCGAGGGATCCGATATTATTTTTCAATTGATCCAGATAGCGATGGAATTCGCTTCCTTCCTTGATCTCATCATCACGTATGCCCTCTTTTCCAAACTCCTCTTTTTCTTTTTCTCCTTCTACGGATATGGGCGCTTCCATCACCGGTGCCGCTGTCAAGACCTCTTTTCCTCCGGGCACCGTTTCTCGTTTGTGATAAGACACGTCTTCGCCGCCTCCCGCTGCCGGAATGGCAGAAGGCTTTTCCTGACCCGCTCTGCTCGACGAGAGAGCCTCTCTGCCCAAGTCTCCCAGTGTCTTCTCGATCTCTTTGCGGCGCGCAATCAATTCCAAAAGCTCTTCATCGGCTTTATCCGGAATGATCAATCGATTCAGCTCCGCCAGCGCTGCCTCGAGCTCCTCCTGTTTTTTCCGCAGCTCCCGCGTCGTCTTCTCTTTTTCTTCCCGTCGCTTTTTTTCCAGCGCCAGGATCTCCGCCTCTTCCCTCTGTCGCTCCTCATATGCGCGCTGCAATTCGAGCAGGCGGGTGCGTTCCGAGAGCAAGCTCAAAATCGTCTCGTCCGGGAGCGTCCCCAGCCGCATCTCTGCGATTTCCTGCAATCGCGTGGCAGAGTCCGTCACTTCTGATTTTATTTTCGTACCCTTGGCCATACTCAATATGATAATACGCCGTTTACCCGATCAGCTGCGCCAGTTCCACCAGGCGGTTCGAATATCCCCACTCGTTGTCATACCACGCGATCACCTTGACGAGATTCCCGCCGACCACCTTGGTCATCGGCAGGTCCACGATGCTCGAATGTGGGTTGCCGATGAAATCCGATGAGACGAGCGGCGCTTCCGTGACGGCAAGCACGTTCCGATAGCGGGGATCGTTTGCCGCGTCTTTCAAGACTTGGTTGATTTCCGCCTTCGTCGTCGCACGCTTCAGGAGAAACGTGAAATCGGTCAGGGATACGACGATCGTCGGTACGCGTACCGCGATACCGTCGAACAGGCCCCCAAGCCCCGGCATCACCTGCGTCACGGCGATAGCGGCACCGGTGCTGGTCGGCACGATATTCTGCGCGGCCGCCCGGGCGCGCCGCAGATCCTTGTGCGGTCCGTCCTGGATATTTTGATCCGCCGTGTACGAGTGGATCGTCGTCATCAGCGCTTTCTCGATGCCGAACGCTTCGTCGAGCACCTTGGCGACCGGCGCGAGCGAATTGGTCGTGCAAGAGGCATTGGATATGACCGTTTCGTCCGCATACATATCCTCATTGACCCCCAGAAGGAATGTCGGTACGGAGCCATCTTCTCCCTTGGCAGGCGCCGAGAGGATGACTTTTTTCGCACCGGCTCCGATATGCTGTCCGGCCGATCGCTTGTCCGTGAGCCGGCCGGTGCATTCGAGCACCACGTCGACATCCAATTCTTTCCAGGGCAGTTTTTTCGGATCCGGTTCGGCATACACGGGAAATACCCTTCCTTCCACGACGAGCTTCCCGTCGCGCACCGACACCTGTTTCCGATAATGCCCGTAGGCGGTATCGTATTGCAAGAGGTGAGCGAGAACATCGGCACTGACGAGGTCGTTGATCGCCACCACCTCGATATCGTGCTTCTCGAGCGCGATCTTGAAGGCGGCGCGACCGATGCGCCCGAATCCGTTTATCGCGATCTTTTTCTTCGCTGTTGCCATAGGGTTTCTTTTTTATTCCTGATTCATGCTTTCTCCGCGCTGCCGAAGGCGAGTAGCTTCTCCTTGACGGCCTCCTTGGTATGCGTCTTGGCCTGACCCAGCACCTTGCGCAGATCCGTCTCGTCTTCGGAACGGAGCGCCTCGCGCAGACCGCCGATAAAGGCGAGGCGCAGAGCCGTATCGACATTGAAGCAGCTGATGCCCCGATCGATCACTTCTTTCACCCGGCCGTTGTGCCAATCGGATGCGCCGTGCAGCACGAGCGGCACATCGACGCGCTTCGCTATCTCCGCCAGCCGGTCATAATCAGGCTCCGTGCGCTCGCGGAAAAACCCATGGGCGTTGCCGATGGCGACCGCCAGCGTATCGATGCCCGTCTCCTTCACGAATTCCACCGCCTGATCCGGATCTGTCATATATTTCTCCCATTCGATGTTCTCCATCTGCATCTCGCCGAGATACGGGACATTGCCGAGCTCCGCCTGCACCGAGATGCCGCGCTTGTGGGCGATCTCCACGATTTTTTTGGTCATCATACAATTGTCGACATATTCCTTGCGCGAACCGTCGTACATCACCGATCCGAAACCGATATCCATCGCCCGCTCCACGACTTCGAAGCTCTTGCCATGGTCGAGATGGATCCCGACCGGGATGTCCGGAGCATAGAATTCCGCGATGTTCCTGATCAGATGAAAAATAGCCCGCCCGCCGGCATAATCGAACGTCTTTTCCGTCAACTGGACGATGACCGGCGAGGAGAGTTCTTTGGCCGCTTCGATGATCGCCCGCGTTGTCTCGAGATTGACCGTGTTGAACGCGCCGACGGCATATTTCCCGGCCTTGGCGTTTACAAGCAGTGTCTTGACATCGGCGATCATAGGAGCCTTGTTATCAGAAATTATTTCTCTTCATCCTGCCGCACGGCCTCTTCCTCGAACAGCCCCATCATCTTCACCACTTCGTACGGGAACAGGCTTTCCCGGCCGACCAGTACTCCGTCCATCTGAGCCTCCAATGATACCGCCGCCAGAAAAGAGCTCTTGACCGAACCGCCGTAGATAACGGGGATCTTTTCCGCGGTCTGCGCATCGAATGTTTCCGTCAGAAGTTTTCGCAAGAGCACTCTCACCTGCAGGATCTCCTGCGTCGATGGTACCGCGTCGGTGCCGATCGCCCAGCGCGGCTCATACGCGATGACGGTCTGCTCCGCCTGCGATTTCGAAAAGCCGGAGAAGATCGTATCCGTCTGCTCCGCGAGCACCCGGTCCGTCTCTTCCCGCCTCCGCTCCTCCCCCGTCTCTCCGATGCAGACGATCGGCGTGAGATGGTGCCTGATGGCCGCCAGGGCTTTCTCGCGGATCATCGCGTCGGTTTCTCCGGCATATTGCCTGCGCTCGCTGTGGCCGACGATGACATACTCCACGCCGTCATTCTTGAGCATGATCGGCGAGATTTCTCCGGTATACGCCCCGTTTTTCTCGGGAAAAAGGTCCTGTGCGCCTTTGCGTATGCCTTCCGGCAGATGATCGAATTCCGCAAGATACAGGAACGGAGGACAGACCGCTCCGATCACGTGCGCGTATCGCTTGCCTGCCATCTCGCGCCTGAGCACGGCGAGATACTGCGCGACCTCATCGCGCGAAAGCAGATTCATCTTCAGATTTCCTATGACATAAAATTTCCGCATACCGTATTCTATCGCAGTGGTTGATCCAATTGCAGACGCAAGTATTCAGCGGCCTTCTCCGGCTGGATGGTGGATATCTCTATTCCTGTCGAGAGCTCGAAGCCGGCCCACACGGCCGTATGCGGCAGGATCTCGATATGCCACTGATAGTGCGGATAATCCTTCCCATCGCACGGCGCCGTGTGGATATAGAAATTGTACGGAGGATCGTTCAGCCCCTGATAGATCGCAAAGAGCGCTTTCTGCATCGCTTCCGCCGCGGCGAATTTCTCCTCGTCGATGATGCGCTCGAAATAGGGATTGGCGCGCTTGCCGACTATCCAGACTTCGAAGGCGACACGCGAGGCGAACGGGCAGAAAGCGATGAAATGCTCGTTTTCGAAAACAATCCGCTTCTTGGATTCGCTCTCATATTCCGCCATCACACCGTAGACCGTGCGCTTGGTGCTCCGATAGTACCGTTCCGCCCCTTTGAGCTCGAGATCGATATACGGCGAAACGACCGGGATGGCCATCAGTTGCGAGTGCGGATGCGCGATCGATGCTCCGGCCTCTTTGCCATGATTATGAAAAATCTGGATATAGTTGACGCTCTTCTTGTTCATCAGCGCGAGATAGCGTTCCTGATACGCATCGAATACCTCCGCTCCCTGCCATACCTCGAGGAGCGCGAGCGAGCGTCTCTTGTCCCGCGTCACCACGATCTCGTTGTATCCCGCTCCCGTCATCGAGAAATACGGTCCTTCGGAAAGCTCGCGTGCGGCTCGGCCGCGCGAGAACGCCGGGTATTTGTTCGGAAATACCCGCAGGCTCCAATCGCCGTTATCCTGCCGATAGATCAGAACATCTTTTTCCTGGCCGCTTTCTTCCGGACTTTCGAAAGGATCGTTCGTATAGTCCGGGGCGCTGCGCTGGAACGCGACGAACTCGTCCGGACGCTTGGCGCGCCCGGTCGCGATCACCACGAAATCGCCGGTGACGATATCCTGGCGCAGTTCCGACTCATACGGGACTTTTTTGTTTTTTTCGGTTTCGCTTGGGGACATTTGGTTTTGGGATTGTATTTTTGCCGCACACGTGCAGCTTATGCGGACTTCTTTCTGGTGTATTCCCTGGTATGATACGCGCCGGTCAAAAAACGTATTCTCGTCTTGAACAGATCAATGAGCACCCGGATGAATCCGTTCGGCCCCGTCAGACTCACGGTAGAGCCTTCCTCGTTCATCCAACGCACCGGAAGTTGTTTCACTTTGAAGCCGAGCTTGAGAGCCAGAGCTATAAGTTCGAAATCAAATCCGAAGCGGTCCACGACCATCCGGCTCGCTATTTCCTTGGCCGCTGTCTCAGAGAGGATCTTGAATCCGCACTGCGTGTCCGGATAGCTCCAGAGTCCCAGCACGATGCGGATGAGCCAGTTGCCTCCTTCGCCCATGATTTCCCGATGTTTCGGCTGATGCACCTGGATGAAAGAACCTTCAATCTTGCGCGAACCGATGATCACATCGCAGCTGGAATCGAAGTGCGTCGAAAAAGAATCCAGATGCGTGATAGATGTGGAGCCGTCGGCATCCAAGAAGAGCCTCCATTTCCCCCGTGCTTCCAGCAGCCCCTGCCGTACTACATAGCCTTTGCCGTGGTTCTCTTTGTTATCAATGACGCGCAGATGAGGAATTTGCAGAGCATAGTTGCGAGCCACCTCGGCGGTATTGTCCGGAGATCCATCCACGATGACAATGATTTCATACGTATAACTCTTCCCCTTCAGGTATCTGTCTATCTCAAGCAGATTGCGTCCGATGCGATCACCCTCTTTGTAAGCAGGGACGATCACCGAAAGAAACGACTGTTCCATACGGCGGTAAAGCTCATAAATTACACCATCATTCTAACACAAAACAAAAAACTCCGCACTCTTTGGGAGTACGGCATGAAATCAAGAGAGGTGTGGACGGCACAATGCGCCATGCGCGACAGGTCAAACCGCCTTCTTATCCAGCCACTCTTGCAGGATAATCCGAGCGGCTTCTTCGTCATTATGCTTGGAAACGCCTTTCTCTCCGCGCTCGATCAGGTTGGCTTGAGCCATCTTGGTCGTGAACATCTCGTTCTGATATTCCACCACCACGCCGAAACGCTCGGCAAGCGTTTTCCCGAGTTTTTCCCCTTCTGATTTCTCCTTTGCGCGATGGATGTATTCCGGTATGCCGACAACGATGGTGCTGACAGCCTCGGACGCGATGATCTCGCCCAGGCGCCGCAAAAAATTACCATCGTTCGGAAGCGTCGCGTACGCGAGCGCCACGCCGGTTTCTTGGTGCGCGAGCGCCACGCCGATCTTCGCGGATCCCCAATCGATTCCTAAATAATTTTGAGACATATACTATATGATATCACTGCAAAAGTTTATGAGAAAAAATTCCAGAAGTTTTTTAGGGAACCATGTGGCGAAACCTCTTCGGCGCGGTTCATCTAAAAACTTCTGGAGTTTTTTCTCTTTTCCGCTACTGACAAAGCGCCTACAAAAGAAAAAAGTGCTTCTGTGAAAATACTGTCGATTCACCGTTCTAGCACTTCGTCACCACATCCGCGCCATGTTCCGTGATGACCACCGTGTCTTCGAAATGAGCGCTCCACTGCCCGTCAGCGGTCACGAATGTCCAGCCGTCTGACGCAACCTTTACGGCATACGTCCCTAGATTCACCATCGGCTCAAGGGCGAGCGTCATACCCTGCTTTACGATGAAGTCGTCCATCTCACGCGGAATATAGTTAGGCACTTGCGGGTCTTCGTGCAGCTCGTGCCCGACGCCGTGGCCCACCAGATCGCGCACGACCGAAAAACCGTTCGCTTCGACGAATCCCTGCACCGTCCTGGCATATGCCGAGATATGTGCGCCTGGGCGCAGCTCTGTGATACCGCGTCGCAGACTCTCTTTTGTCACCGCGACGAGCTTCTGCGCTTCGGGCGAGACTGCCCCAATCATAACCGTCCGCGCCATATCGCTTACCATACCCTTGTAACGCATACCGATATCAAGTTTCAAAAGATCTCCTTCGCGTAAAATTCTATCGGCGCGCGGGATGCCATGCACCACTTCCTCATTGAGCGATGTGCAGACCGTCGCGGGAAAAGGCTCCGCAGCACCCGATTCATACCCCTTGAAGATGGGAGTCCCTCCGGATTCGCGGATCAGTTCTTCAGCCAAGACATCCAGACGAAGCGTCGAAACCCCGGGCCAGACAGACGCGATGACCGTTTCGAGCACGTTCGCCAGACGTTTGCCGGATTCCCGCAAACGTCCGATCTCATCTTCTGTCTTGATACGGGCCGAGCTCATATGGTTCCTATGCTTTGATGCCGTCCATGATATCACGGGAGATCGCTACCGCGTCCTGATCGCCATCAACGCGCAGCAATAGCCCCTCGTCTGCGAAATATTCTATCACCGGCAGCGTTTCCGACTGGAAAATCTGAAAACGTTTACGTACTCCTTCCTTGGTATCATCCTTGCGCTGACCGATCTTTCCTCCACACACGCCGCACACAGTATCAGCGGACAAAATATCTTTTCCAAGAATATACGGCCGATAGCAGCCGAAACACAAATAACGCTTCGAGATGCGGCTGATCGATGTTTCTTCCGGAAGATCGATATAAATGACGCGGCTGATAGAGCGGCCGAGCGCCTGCAGTACCGTCGTCACCTCGTCTATCTGGGAAGTGCGGCGCGGCGCCCCATCGAGCAAAAGCCCCTGCGATTCGGGGATCCGCCTGATGGCTTTCTCGAATACCAGTTTCATGATCGCATCGGATGTCAGTGAGTGTTTGAGATGGATGGTCTCATTGATTTCCCGACCGAGCGGCGTATCCTCTTCGGCAGCAGCGCGCAACTCTGCGCCGATATCGATATGCGCCAGATTGAGCGCTTTTTTCAACAGTTCGGCCTGCGTGCTTTTCCCGCTTCCTGGCGGCCCGAGTAAAATATAATTTCCGATAGACATGCTGGTGTGATAAAAATGCCTCCTCTAGAAAGTCTCGTAGCTGCGCATCGTCAGCTGGCTCTGTACATGCTTCACCGTTTCCAGCACGACGGATACGACGATAAGGATGCTGATTCCGCCGATGGAGAATGCCTGGATGCCGGTGATGCCCTGCACGATGAACGGCAATACCGCGATCGCGCCGAGAAAGAACGCCCCGGCCAGCGTGATCCGGTTGATGATGTGGTAGAGATATTCCGCCGTCGTATTGCCCGGACGGATGCCGGGAATATACCCCCCTTGCTTCTGGAGATTGTCCGCGATCTTGACCGGGTCGAACACGACCGCCGTGTAGAAATATGTGAACACCACGATCAAGAAAAAGTACAGCGTGCCGTACACCCACTGGTCCTGCAGCCAGGCGCTCAGGCCAAGCGCGATGCTCGCGATCTTCGCATTGCCGCTCTGCGCGAGAAAATTCGCCATCATCGTCGGGATGAGGATGAGCGATACCGCGAAGATGATCGGGATGACGCCCGCCTGATTGACGCGCAGCGGCAGGTGCGTCGCCGCGCCGCCGTACACCTGCGCGCCGCGCACGCGTTTGGCGTACGCCACCGGTATCGTCCGCTGCCCCTCATTGACGAAGATCACGCCGGCGATGGTGATCGCGGCCACGAGCGCGAACAGGAGATAGGTGAAAACCTGCGAAGGATCCCAGGTGGAAATAAAACGCGAGACGCCGGTCGGCAGGCTCGATACGATACCGGCGAAGATGATCATCGAGACGCCGTTGCCCAGGCCTTTTTCCGTGATGAGTTCGCCAAGCCACATAAGGAAAATCGTTCCGGCCGTCGCGCTCACGATGATCACCACCATATCGAACGCGGCGATATCACCTAAGACATTCTGAGAACGCAGGAGTGAAAGCATGCTGAAGGACTGGAGCACGGCCAATGGCAGGGTGATCCAGCGCGTCCACATATTGAATTTCTGCCGCCCGGTCTCGCCTTCCTCCTTGTAGAGGCGCTCGAGGCTCGGGACGATCGTAGTCAGAAGCTGCATGATGATCGATGCCGTGATATAGGGGGCGACACCGAGCAGCACGATGGAGATGTTGGAAAGTCCGCCGCCCGAAAAGACGTTCAGCAGGCCAAGGAACGCATTGTCTTCGAACAGGCGTTTCAGCGCCAGCACGTCCACTCCCGGAAGAGGGATGTTGGCGGCGATGCGGTATATGACAAGCAACCCGAGAATGAAGAGGATCTTATTCCGGAGCTCGGTTATCCTGAAGATGTTGAGAAAGGTTTCGCGCATGGCAGAAAAATCAGTTCCTAAATACGCACTGGAATAGGTTCGGACGATGCGATCAGTATATCCTATTCAGCGACCGTTTGAAAGGAAGCTTTGGCCTTCTCCGAAGCGGCGACATCGTTTCCCAATATGAGTTTTTTTGTGAGCACGCCGGTAGCGACGATCTTGACGCCGCGCGTCAGCGCTGTTTTCGGCGCCACCTTTTTTTCGATCAGTGCGGCGATCATGACCGTTTCACCGGAAACAAACGCGCTTTCAAGCTCCGCCAGCGTGACGAGGCATCTTTTCCGGTGGATGGACTTGAATCCGCGCACTTTTTTCAGACGCTCGAGAAACGTCGAGCGGCCGCCTTCGAAGAGCGGGTCGACGGATGCGCCGGAACGGGATTTCTGCCCGTTGCTGCCGCGGCCGGCGGTCGTACCGCGCTTGCCGCCGCGTCCGATCAGTTTGCGCTTCTTCCTTTTTGCGACTGAGAGTTGATGTATCTGCATAAAGAATCTCGTTTCAAAGTCTTATGTATTACCGCGAGGCTCCGCGTCCGCCAGCTGGCGGATCGAGGCGGTCTCTGCCGATACCGCTTTAGCCTTGGGAACGCGAGGAGCCTTCAACTGCTGGAGGGCTTTCACGGTGACGCGGGCGACATTGAGCGGGTTGGAGGCGCCGAGAGATTTGGAGACGATATCTCTCACCCCCAGGAGGTTCACGACGGAACGGACGGCTCCGCCGGCGATGATGCCTCGTCCTTCCGACGCCGGCTTGAGCAGTACCCTGGCGCTGCCGAGTTTCGCCGAGACATCGTGGGAGATGGTGGATCCGGCCAGCTGGATGGTCACCATATTCTTCTTCGCGTCATTGAACGCTTTCTGTATGGCGTCGGACACGTCGGATCCCTTGGCGACACCGACACCGACTTTGCCCTTGCGGTTGCCGATCACCAAGGTGGCGCGGAAACGGAAACGGCGGCCGCCCTTCACGACGCGCGTGACGCGCGCCAGATCAAGGAGCTTCTGATCGAACTCCGGCTTTTCCCGCCTGCCCATTTTTCTTCCTGGCTTTGCCATAATTGTCTCTATTAAAATTGAAGTCCACCGGCGCGAGCCGCTTCGGCCAGCGCTTTCACCTTGCCGTGATACCGGTACCCGGAACGGTCGAAGATCGCTTTTTTCACGCCGAGATTCGTCAGGCGCAGCGCGATCTCCTTGCCGACGAGCGCCGCTCCCTCGACCGTGTGCTTGGCTTTCTTGCCGAGTTCGGCGCGATTCGCCTGCGCGAGCGTTCTGCCCGACACGTCGTCGATCGCCTGTACCGAGATATTCCGGAGGCTGCGGAATACCGAGAGGCGCGGACAGGATGCCGTACCGACAAGCTTGGCACGCACCCGGCGCTTGCGCTCGAATCGCTTCACTTTTCTGATCTCCCGTTTCAACATAATTCTTTCGCTTATAGCTGTTAGCTTCCCGCTTTCAGCTTCCGACTTGCGACTTCTAAGGATCGAATTTCCTAAAAGCCGGGAGCTGGAAGCCAAAAGCTGTTTCTCTAGGCGGCGGCCTTCTTGCCTTCCTTGCGGCGCACGACTTCGCCGACATACCGGAATCCCTTGCCCTTGTACGGTTCGACCGGTTTCAGCTTCCTCACCGTCGCGGCGAATTCCCCCACTTTCTGCTTGTCGATACCGGATATCGTCATGAGATTCCCCTCTATCTTCGCTTCCAGGCCTTCCGGGATCGCCATCGCTACCGGATGGGAGAATCCGAGAGCCATATTCAGCTTTTTCCCCTGGACAGCCATGCGGAATCCGACGCCGTTCAGTTCGAGCTGTTTCTGAAAATCGGCGACGGTGCCGGCGATCATATTGGCGATGAGTTTCGCGGTCGTGCCCCAGATGGCCTGCGCGCGCTTGGTATCCCCGACTTTCGTGACGGTCACGACGTTTTCCGCGACGGCCACTTTCACCTCGCGGCGATGCGCAAACTCAAGCGTTCCTTTCGGACCCTTGACGGAAATCACGTTGGCGGAGAGTTTCACCTCCACGCCTGCCGGGATACTGACTGGTTTTTTTCCGATTCTGCTCATATGTATTCGCTCTTAGCGCTGTTCAGATTACCACACTCTGCAGAGATACTCTCCGCCCAAACCGCGGCGATACGCCTCCGCTCCCGTCATCACTCCCTCGGAAGTGGACACGATCGCGATGCCGTAGCCGTTCTTCACTTTTTTGATCTCGCTCTTTTTCACATAGATGCGGCAGCCCTGCTTGCTCACGCGCGTCACTTCCCGGATGGCCGGCGTCTTCTTGGTCGGAGACACGACGGTATACTTGAGCCAGATGCACAGGATATCTCTCACGCCATCCGCCTGCTGTTCGATGCGGTCGACGAATCCTTCCCGTTCCAGGATGGAGGCGATGGTGTGTTTGAGCTTCGACGTGCGCATGGTCACCTTGGCATGGCCGGCGGCCTGCGCATTGCGAATTCTCGTCAACATGTCTGCGATTGGGTCTAACATACTGTATGATTTAGCGTTTAGCGTCTAGCGCTTAGCGATGAGGGTTGTTCTTTCTGAAAGATTGTCACCCTAATCGCTAAACGCTCAACGCTGCTCGATTTACCAGGAGGCTTTCTTCACTCCGGGGATCTCGCCCTTGTTGGCAAGTTCGCGGAAACAGATGCGGCAGAGGTCGAATACGCGCAGATATCCGCGTTTCCGACCGCATTTCCAGCACCGCCTGACGATGCGGGTCGAAAATTTCGGAGTTTTGAGCGCTCGCGCCGCCGTAGATGTCTTGGCCATATGGGTTTCGATGTATTACTTCGCTTTCTTATCCTTCTTCGCCGCTTCCTGCTGAAGCGGGAGCCCCAGCAGCCGGAACAACGTTTCCCCCTCCGCCTTGTTTTTCGCCGTCGTGACGATGTTCACCTGAAAACTGAAGATGTGCTGCACTTTTTCCGCGACGATTTCCGGAAACACCGTATGCTCCTTGATGCCGAGATTGCAGTTGCCTCCCTGATCGATGGCGCTTCTCGGAATCCCCTGAAAGTCTCGTACGCGCGGCAACGCCACATTGAGCAGACGGTCCAGGAAATCCCACATGCGCTTGCCATGCAGTGTCACGCGGGCGCCCACTTCCAATCCCTCGCGGGTCTTGAAGCCGGCGATGGCCTTGCGAGCCTTGGTCTGCAGCACTTTCTGCCCGGTGATAGCCTCCAGGGAGGCGATCGTCTCTTCCACGCGCTTCGTGTCCTTCAGCACCTTGCCGGTGCCGACATTCACGACGATCTTTCCGATACGCGGAACAGCCATCGGGTTCTTGATACCGAGCTCCTTCTGCATGGCAGGAACGGCTTTTTCGCTGTAGATTTTCTTGGTGAGCGGCATGTTCATATGAGATCTTCTTCTCTCCCGGTTTGATTAGATGGTTTTTCCGGACTGCTTGCTGACGCGGACTTTCTCGGTACCCTCGATCCTGTATCCGATACGGGTCAGTTTTCCGGTATGCGGACATACGAGCATCACATTGGAGACATGGAGGGGGGCCTCCTTCTCGATCCGCTGGCCTTTCTCGCCATCGCGGCGGGAACGGACGTGACGCTTCATGATATTGGCGCCTTTCACCGCTACCTTGTCAAGCTTCGGAAAAACATGAAGCACCTCGCCCCGTTTTCCGGAATCCTTGCCTGCGATGATCTCTACCTGGTCGCCTTTCTTGATCTTCATATGTGTGTGCTTTACAGGACTTCCGGAGCGAGCGAAACGATCTTGGCGAATCCCTTTTCGCGCAGCTCTCGCGCTATCGGGCCGAAAATGCGCGTCCCCTTCGGATCGACATCATTGGCATCGAGGATGACCGCGGCGTTCTCATCGAAACGGATGTAGGAATTGTCTTTGCGGCGATGAGCCTTGACCTGACGGACGATGACGGCCCTCACTTTGTCGCCTTTCTTGACGATACCGCGCGGCTCGGCGGACTTCACGGAAGCCACGATGATGTCGCCCAGACTGGCATATCTGCGGCGGGTCCCGCCGAGCACCTTGAAGCATCTGATGCTCTTCGCACCGCTGTTGTCAGCGACTCTCAGATTGGATTCTGCCTGGATCATATGTTCTTTCTTGAGCGCTTAGACGACTCTGTGGCGCTTGCCACGGCTGACGGGACGGCATTCCTGAAATGTGACCGTATCCCCCACCTTGTACGTATTCTCTTCGACGTGCACCTTGTACCGCTTGGTCGAACGGTATTGTTTCAGGTACTTCGGATGGGTCTTCAGGGTATCCACGGCGACGACGATGGTTTTGTCCATCTTGTCGCTCACGACGACACCCTTCCACGTGGGAGCCTTGTTCGCTTTCTCGGCTGTTGTCGGTATGGTCTGCATAATGTTATGCGCTGGTTTAGTATGATACGTGCGATGCCTCAGGCCGCGTCGAGCGAAAGTCCGGCCTCCCCCCTGAGTGTCGAGAGTCGGGCGAGATCCTTCTTGATCTTGCGATACTCGCTATGCACCTTGGTCTCGCGGGTCGCCAGATCGAAACGGAGCTTGCGCGCCTTGTCGGAAAGCTCGAGAATAGCCTTCTCGCGCTCGCCTTCTGATTTTTCCCGCCATTCTTTCGCTTTCATAATTTCGAAACTTCAGACTTTATACTTTACAAACTTTATGAACTTTTTCTATTGCCGTTCGACGAACTTCGTCTTGACGGAAAGCTTGTGCGCGGCCAGACGGAGCGCTTCCGCCGCCGCCGCCTTGGGGATGCCGTCAAGCTCGAAGAGCACTTTGCCGGCGCGCACCTTGGCGACGAAATGATCGACGCTGCCCTTGCCTTTGCCCATCGGCGTCTGTTCGCCCTTCTTGGTCATCGGCTTGTCCGGAAAGATGCGGATCCATATCTTGCCGCCGCGCTGGATCGATCGGGTCATGGCGCGCCGGGCGGCCTCGATCTGGCGGGCGGAGATAAGTCCCTCCTCCATGGCCTTCAGGCCATAGCCTCCGAAGCTCACTTTCGCGCCGCGCGTCGCCGGACTTCCGGACCATCCTCCGCGATGGATCTTGCGATGTTTGACTTTTCTTGGCATCAGCATAAGGATCTTCCGTTATTCGGTCTCTTGCTCTTTCTCCGCGAACTTCTCGCCCTTGTAGATCCACGTCTTCACCCCGATGACGCCATACGTGGTGCGAGCCTCATAGCAGGCGAAGTCGATGTCGGCGCGCAGCGTATGGAGAGGGATCTTGCCGCGAGACAGCCATTCCCTGCGGGACATCTCGGCGCCGCCCAGACGACCACAGATCTCGATCTTCACTCCTTCGACCGTCTTGTTGGCTTCCACCTGGTCGAGCATGGTCTTCAGGACGCGCCGGAACGGCAGACGTTTCTCGAGCTGTTCCGCTACCTGCTGTCCGACCAGCATCGCGTTCGTTTCCGGGCTCTTCACTTCCTGGACATCCACCTTGAGATCCACTTTCTTGCCGACAAAGAACGTCTTCTTGATCGCGCGGGTCAGATCCTCGACGCCGGTGCCTCCGCGTCCGATCAGCACGCCAGGTCTGGCCGTATGGATGATCAGGCGCACCGCGTTCGCGGAACGCTCGATTCCGACCGATGCGATGGCCGCAGCCTTCCACTTGCTCATGATGAGCGCGCGTATCTCCACATCCTTGCGCAGCTGCTGCCGGTATGTTTTCTTGCTCCCGAACCAGCGCGATTGCCAATTGGTAGTGATACCGAGACGGATGCCGGTTGGATTGACCTTATTGCCCATAACTTCTCTTTCGCTTAATAGCTGCTTAGCTTTCGGCTCTTCGCTTCCGACTCACGATTTCCAGAGGATCCCCTCTGAAAGCTATGAGCTGAAAGCCAAAAGCAGGTACCCTACATTGATTTCCGCTGAAACACTTTTTTCACCACTTTTCCGGCGGCCGGCCTGATGCCCTTCGCCGATTCTTTCTTGATGTCCGGCTTCGCCGTCTTGCGGGAATCCTGCGCCGCCTCTTCCGCGATCGCCCCGGCTCCTTCCGCCACCACCGTCTCTATCTCCGCTTTTTTCTTCTCGGTACGATTCTTGCCTATGACCTTTTCCTCGAGAATGACCGTCACGTTGGATCCGCGGCGGAGCAGCGGTGTCGCCCTCCCGAACGCTTTCGGCGCCCAGCGCTTCAGGCGGAGTCCGTCGCCGACGCGTATCTCGGCGATATACAGGTTCGCCTCATCGAGCCCGTTGTTGTTCGTCGCATTGGCCATGGCGCTCTTCAGGAGATCATGGATCGGCTGGGAGGATTTCTTGACCTGCTGCGCGAGCTGGATCAGCGCCTCGCGCGCGTCCACGCCGATGACAGAGTGTGTCACGAGACGCACTTTACGCGGAGCGATCCGGAGGTTTTTCAGCGTGGCGTGTACTTTCATAATTTCATCATTTCTTGGCGGCCGGAGCGGCGGTAGCCGATTTGGCGGCCTTGGAGGCATCAAGTTCGCGCTGCTTGGCGGCGATCTCCAATTCATTCTGTATCTTGCCTCCGTGGCGGACAAACTTGCGCGTCGGAGAGAATTCGCCCAGCTTGTGCCCCACCATTTCCTCGGTCACGAACACAGAAATGAAGTCTTTGCCGTTGTGCACGCCAAAAGTGAAGCCTACCATCTCCGGGGAGATCGTACAAGCCCTCGACCATGTCTTGATGATCGTACGGTCGCCGAGCTTCTTCCCTTCGAGCTTCCTGAGCACGCGGGGATCGACGTATGGACCTTTTTTGAGACTTCGTGACATAGGATTTCTACATTATTTCTTCGGACGGCGGCTGACGATATACCGGTTGCTCCGATGTTTCTTCTTGCGCGTCTTCTTGCCGAGAGCCGGCTTGCCCCACGGGGTCTTCGGATGCATGCCGATCGGCTGGCGCCCTTCGCCGCCTCCGTGCGGGTGATCCACCGGATTCATGGCGCTGCCGCGCACTACCGGACGGCGGTTGAGCCAGCGGGCGCGTCCCGCCTTGCCGATACGCTCCGCGCCATGCTCGAAATTGCTCACCTGTCCGAGCGTAGCATAGCATTCCTTGCTTATCAAACGGATTTCTCCGGAGCTGAGTTTCACCTGCGCCATCTCGCTGTCCAGAGCCATGAGCACCGCGGCGGAACCGGCGCTTCTCGCCATCTGCCCGCCTTTGCCGATCTTCATCTCGATATTGCAGATGGTCGTACCGGCCGGGATATTCTTGAGCGGCAGCCGGTTGCCATTCACGATCGGCGTGTGTTCGCCGGACACTATCTCCTGTCCCTGCCGCATGCCGTCGGTCGCCAGCACGTAGCGTTTCTCGCCATCGGCATAGTGCACGAGCGCGATAAGCGACGAACGGTTCGGGTCTTTCTCGATGCTCTCGATACGTCCGGGAACACCCAACTTGTCCTGACGGAAATCGACCACGCGATAACGACGCTTGTGTCCGCCGCCCTGATGGCGCACAGAGATCTTGCCGCCGGAACGGCCGGCATGCTTCGGCAGCGGAGCAAGCAAAGACTTTTCCGGAGCCCGATCGGTCACATGATCAGGCTTGACGACCGACATATTGCGGCGCCCGGCATGATTCTTCTTGTAGATCTTGATGGCCATAGTGGGTCTTCTTACATTCCGCCCTTAAAAAGTTCGATGGATTGCCCCTTGGCCACGCGCACGATCGCTTTCTTGATGGCGCTTTTGAAACCGACGCCTTTGCCGAGCACGCGTTTCTTCGCTGGCAGACGGACGATGCGGACCTGTTCGACAGTGACGGCATACGCTTCCTCGATGGCTCTCTTCACCGTCGTCTTGGTGGCTTCTTTCGTCACGACGAACACGTACTGGTTGAGCGCATTCAGGGCGTAGGACTTCTCCGTGATGCGCGGACGGGACAGGAGTCTCGTCGCCAGCGGGCTTTCCCTCACCGAGAGCGTCTTCGCTTCTCTGGCGCCCGTGCGCTTCGAAGCGGCCCGCTTCGCGGTTTTCTTCGTTCTCTTTCCGGTTGTCTTGCTGAACAATGGCATATGATTCCGGTTATTTCGTCGCTTGCCTATCCCACGCCGCGAAACGTCCTTCCAGATTCCTGACACCGGCTTCCGTAAGGACGAGGTATTCCCGATCCAGCAGCTGCACCACGTTGAGGTTTTCGGTCGGTGTATTCTCCACCTTCGGGATATTGCGGCTCATGACGGTACAGGCGCGTTCATCGCCGGTCAGGCAGAAAACGAGGCTTTTCCCGGTGATGCCGAGAGCCTGCACGGTCGCGGCGAACAGTTTCGTTTTTTTCTCAGGATAGCTGAGCGCGTCGATCACGATCATCTTGCCGGAACGCAGCTTCTCGGAGAGCGCTATCATGACGGCTTTCTGGCGCATCTTCTGATTGGTGTCCTTGCTCCAGTTGCGATCCTTGGTCGGACCGAACGTGATGCCTCCCTTGCGCCAGATCGGGCTGCGGACGGCGCCGGCACGGGCACGGCCCGTCCCCTTCTGACGCCACGGCTTGACGCCGGAACCGGCACGTTCGCTGCGATTTTTGGTATGGGAGATGGTGTGACGCGCGTTGGCGGTCTGCGCGACGTATACCTGATGGAGCAGCGTGTCGTTGGCAGGAACGCCGAAAACGAAATCCTTGATATCGATTTCCTTCACGTCCTTGCCCGCCACGTTTTTCACGGTGATTTTCGCCATATCAGCAGATATTATTTCGCGCTCATTATCTTGACGATGCGCCCATTCACGCCCGGCACCGCGCCACGCACGGCGATCAGCCCTTCTGCGGGGTTCACATACGCGACCGAGAGATTGCGGACGGTCATATTTTCGCCGCCCATGCGCCCGGCCATGCGACGACCCTTGACGACATGCTCCGGAAACGTCGCACCGATGGAACCTGGTTTGCGCATATCGTGCTTGCGTCCGTGGCTCGCCGGAGCCCCGGCAAACTTGTGGCGCTTCACGACTCCCTGAAAACCCTTTCCCTTGGTAACGCCGGTGATATTCACGAATTCCCCGACTTCGAACATCGAGACGCTGACGGATCCGTCGACGGGATAGTTCTCCAATTCTTTGGAGAGCGTCGCCTTATCTGAGCCGAGAACGAGCGCTTTGTCGATACGGAATTCCTTGCGGACGGTCTTTTTGGCGTTTTTCTTCGTTTCGAGCTGTACGGCGAGGTACCCGTCCTTTTCCAACGTGCGGTTGAGCCGGACATTGTTCTCTTCGCAGACGATCAGGGTCACGTTCAACGCGCCCTTCGTCTCATCGAAGATCGTCGTCATGCCGAGTTTTCTGCCGAGGAGGAATTTCATCGCTATGCTTTCACCCGGATAAATCTTTTACAAACAAAAAACTGACCTTTTCAGTACAGCCAGCTTCAGAACCTGGCCCGTTCAGTATCCCTGCCTCTCACTTCTTATGACAGGTGAGGAGGGACTTAAACAAGTACTCTCTATATTTTTGAGAATCTTTTTGCTCGAGTACAGTTCTGAGCGTCCCGCCGTGGCGGGAAAGCGGCGAAATGTGCCGAACAAAAAGATTCTCTTACATCTTGATCTCGATGTCCACACCGGCGGGCAGGTCGAGGTTCGTGAGATTTTCGATCGTCTTAGCCGTCGGGTTCAGGATATCGATCAGGCGCTTGTGCACCCGCATCTCGTACTGGTCGCGGGAATTCTTGTGCACGAACGTGGAGCGGTTGACAGTCACCTTGTGGATTTCCGTCGGCAACGGCACGGGGCCGGTGATGTTCGCTCCGGTACGCTCAGCCGTTTCGACGATCTTCCGCGCGGACTGGTCGATCACCTTGTGATCATACGCCTTGATCTTGATTCTGACACGCAAATTCTGCGCTATTTCTGTCTTTTTCATTGGATCGTTTATACGGCTATTCCTTCCCTTTTTCAAGAGAACAATCGCGGGAGCCCCGCTCAGCCGGGACTCATCGCTCAGTTGCCTCGATCTCTCCCGCGCAACGGCGGAGAAGGTTTATTTCAGGATCTTGGTCGCGACGCCGGCACCTACGGTGCGGCCGCCTTCGCGGATCGCGAAACGCATGCCCTCTTCCATGGCGACCGGAGCCAAGAGCTTGATCTTGAGCTTCACGGTATCGCCCGGCATCACCATTTCGGTTCCTTCCGGCAACGTCACTTCGCCGGTCACATCGGTCGTACGGATATAGAATTGCGGCTTGTATCCCTTGAAAAACGGAGTGTGACGCCCGCCTTCTTCCTTGGAAAGGACGTAGACTTCGCCATCGAATTCGGTGTGAGGAGTGATGGATCCCGGCTTGGCCAGAACCTGGCCGCGCTCGACATCCTCTTTCTTGATGCCGCGGATGAGGAGTCCGGCGTTGTCGCCGGCCTGGCCGCGATCCAGGGACTTGTTGAACATCTCGATTCCGGTGACGACGGTCTTGGCCGTGTCGCGGATACCGACGATCTCCACTTCCTCGTTGACATTCACGATACCGCGCTCGATGCGGCCGGTCACGACGGTGCCGCGGCCTTCGATCGAGAAGATGTCTTCGATCGGCATCAGGAACGGCTTCTCCGTGTCGCGGATCGGTTCCGGAATTTCGGTATCCAGGGCATTCATCAAGTCGAGAATCGGCTTGGCCGCCTCTTCATCGACAGACTTGGACTCGAGCGCCTTCAGGGCGCTGCCGCGGATGATGACCGCCTTGTCCCCGTCGAATTCATACTTGGAAAGCAGCTCGCGGACTTCGGCTTCGACGAGCTCGACGAGCTCCTGGTCATCCACCATATCCACCTTGTTCAGAAACACGACGATAGCCGGCACGCCCACCTGGCGGGCGAGCAGGATATGCTCGCGGGTCTGCGGCATCGGGCCGTCGGTCGCGGATACGACGAGAATGGCACCATCCATCTGGGCGGCGCCCGTGATCATATTCTTGATATAGTCGGCGTGTCCGGGACAGTCGACATGCGCGTAGTGGCGCTTGTCCGACTCATATTCGCAGTGCGAAGTGGCGATCGTGATGCCGCGCTCGCGCTCTTCCGGCGCCTTGTCGATCTCATCGACGCCTCTCGCCTTGGCCAGGCCTTTCATGCTCTGCACATGCAGGATGGCGGCTGTCAGGGTCGTCTTGCCATGGTCGACGTGGCCGATCGTGCCGACATTCACATGGGGCTTGCTTCGATTGAATTGCTCTGCCATAACCTTTTTATGAAACAAATTACTGTATTAGAACTTCTCTTCTTCCCAAACGATTTTTGTCGGTAAAAACGAAAAAAGCTTGGGCAAAAGCATCACTCGTTATGATATCAACCTCTTGTCTTCCTGTCAAGCGACATCGCTTCGGTATCCGATCCCTGCTACTTCGCCGCCTCTGTCGTCTGTCGGCTGCCGATGATCTCGGTCGCGACGTTGGTCGGCACCTCGGCATAATGGCCGAATTCCATGGAGTAGCTCGCGCGACCCTGGGACATCGAGCGCATCTGCGTCGCATATCCGAACATCGAGGACAGCGGGACTTCGGCATGAATCTCCTTGACCTGCGCCGCCCCTTCGCCGCGCGCATTCATCTCCTTGATCACGCCGCGCTTGGAAGAGAGGTCTCCGACGATATCGCCCATGAACTGTTCCGGCGTGATGACTACTGTCTTCATGATCGGTTCGAGCAGCACGGGTTTCGCTTTGCGGCAGGCCTCCTTGAACGCCATGGATCCCGCGATGCGGAATGCCGCTTCCGAAGAGTCGACGTCGTGGTACGAACCGTCATACACCGTCGCCTTGATATCCACCATCGGATAGCCGGCCAGTACGCCGGTCTGCATCGCCTCCTGGATGCCTTTGTCGATCGGCTTGATGAATTCCTGCGGAATGGCGCCGCCCTTGACCTCGTTCAGGAACTCATAGCCCGTGCCGGGCTCTTCCTGCGGCTCGACGCGGATCCAGCAATGCCCGTATTGTCCGCGGCCTCCCGACTGGCGGATGTACTTGCCTTCCGATTCCGCTTTCACACGGATCGTTTCGCGATACGCGACTTGTGGACGGCCGACATTGACCTCCACCTTGAATTCTCGTTTCATGCGATCGACGATGATGTCGAGATGGAGCTCGCCCATGCCGGAGAGGATGGTCTGGCCTGTTTCTTCGTCGGTGTGCACGCGGAATGTCGGATCTTCTTCGAGGAGCTTCTTCAACGCCACACCCATCTTCTCCTGATCGGCCTTGGTCTTCGGTTCGATCGCGATATCGATGACCGGTTCCGGGAATACGATCGCTTCGAGAACGACCGGATTCTCGAGATCGCAGAGCGTATCGCCGGTAGTCGTGGCCTTCATCCCGACGAGCGCGCCGATATCGCCGGCCGTCAGCTCCTCGATCTCCTCGCGATGATTGGCATGCATGCGGAGGATGCGTCCGATACGTTCCTTCTCGTTCTTGGTGGAATTGAGCACATAGGAGCCGGCCTTGACCGTGCCGGAATACACGCGGAAGAACGTCAGCTGTCCGACGAACGGATCCGTCGCGATCTTGAACGCGAGCGCCGAGAATTTCTCATCATCCCTCGTCTCGCGCACCGCTTCCTGATCGGTTTTCGGATCGATGCACTTGACCGGCGGGATGTCGATCGGCGACGGGAGGTAGTCCACCACGCCGTCGAGCACGAGCTGCACGCCCTTGTTGCGGAGCGCGGTCCCGGTAAATACCGGGATCAGGCGTACTTTTACGACGGCCCTGCGCAAAGCGGTCTTCAGTTCCTCGACGGAGATCTCCGCGCCGTTCAGGTATTTCTCCGTCAGCGCGTCGTCCGTCTCGGAGATCTTCTCCACCATTTTTTCGCGCCACTTTTTGGCCTCGTCGACGAGATCCGCCGGGATCTCTCCTTCATTCACGATTTCTCCCATATCGCCGCTGAACGTGTACGATTTCATCTTCATGAGATCGATCACGCCGGAGAAATCGCCGCGCTCTCCCATCGGTATCTGGACGGCGACCGCGTTCGGAGTGAGGCGGTTCCAGATGGAAGCGAGCGCATCCGCGAATACGGCGCCCTCCTTGTCGATCTTGTTGATGAAGCAGATGCGCGGCACGTTGTATTTGTCCGCCTGGCGCCACACGGTCTCCGATTGCGGTTCGACGCCCTCCTTGCCGTCGAATACGACGACGCCGCCGTCGAGCACGCGCAAGCTGCGCTCCACTTCCACCGTGAAATCCACGTGTCCCGGCGTATCGATGATATTGATATGATAGCCCTTCCAATAGCAGGTCGTGGCCGCGGACGTGATCGTGATGCCGCGCTCCTGCTCCTGCTCCATCCAGTCCATCGTCGCCTCGCCTTCGTGCACTTCGCCGATCTTGTGCGTGATGCCCGTGTAGAACAGGACGCGCTCGGTCGTCGTCGTCTTGCCGGCGTCGATATGGGCGATGATGCCGATGTTCCTGTATTTTGAAATTTCCGTTTTTCTCATAGATGTCTACGCGAAGTGAGCGAAGGCCTTGTTGGCCTCGGCCATACGGTGCGTCTCTTCGCGTTTCTTCATGGCTGACCCGGTCTTGTTCGCGGCATCGAGGAGTTCGTCGGCGAGCTTCTCGGCCATGCCCTTGCCCTTGCGCTTGCGGCAGGCTTCGCGGATCCAGCGCATCGCGAGCACCTGACGACGCTCGCCGGACACCGGCACCGGCACCTGATAGTTGGCGCCGCCGACGCGGCGGGATTTCAGCTGGAGGAGCGGAGAGACGTTCTTGATGGCCTGCTCGAACGTGTTGACGCCGCCCTTCTTGGTGCGCTCATGGATAATATCGAACGCGTCATAGATGATCCTTTCGGCGATGCTTTTCTTGCCATCCCACATGATCATCCCGACGAAGTGGCCGACCAGAGGATTGCCATACACGGCATCAGGCTTCCATTCGCGTGCGAATTGTCTCTTTCTTCGTGGCATAATTATTTCTTCTTATTCTTCTTCGCGCCGTACTTCGAGCGGCTCTGCTTGCGATCTACGCCGGCGGCATCGAAAATGCCGCGCACGATATGGTAGCGCACGCCCGGTAAGTCCTTCACGCGGCCGCCGCGGATCATCACGATCGAGTGCTCCTGAAGATTGTGCCCTTCGCCCGGGATATACGCCGTCACTTCCATGCCGTTCGTCAGGCGCACGCGGGCGATCTTGCGGAGAGCGGAGTTCGGCTTCTTCGGCGTCGTCGTGGATACCTTGATGCATACCCCGCGCTTGAACGGGCTGTTGTGATAGGTATTGCGGTTCTTGACGCTGTTGATGGAATACGTCATCGCCGGCGACTTCGACTTCCGGGAAGCGGAAGCGCGCGGACGCTTGATGAGCTGGTTGATCGTTGCCACAGGATTGGAAGATTATGGGAAAGACCCGAAAAAATATAGTCTGCAAGAAAACAAAAAAGCCCATGGCTTTTCGTACTGTCCATACTATCGAAAGCCGGCATTCTTGTCAACCCCAAGCCTCAGAGCGCCAGGCGCAGGAACAGGCTCAGGACGAAATTGATGAAGATGCTGATGGGGGTGGCGAAAAAGAAGATGACGAAGATGAGCAGGAACAGGCCGTATTGCTCGAGCAGGGATACGGTGCGTTCGCGAAGCGGCACCAGGGCATACAGGAGTTTCGAACCGTCGAGCGGCGGCACGGGCAGCAGGTTGAAGCACGCGAGCACCACGTTCCAGAAGATCACCAGAAGCAACAGTCCGAAAAAGATGCTCGCGAGCGACCCGGACAACGCGTCCGCAAACAGGCTGAAGCGCTCGACAAAATCCCCTCTGCCGCCGATGACGCCGATGAAACGCCCGAGGATGTCCGTTTTCGCGAGGAGCGTCAACGGCAACGCCTTGGCGATGAGGGCGGCGAGAGTCGCCAGAAGCAGGTTCGATCCCGGTCCGGCGAGCGCCACCCAGGTCGGTCCCCATTTCTGGTTGCGCAGATTGTACGGATTGTACGGCACCGGCTTGGCCCAGCCGAACGCGAATCCCGTACTTACGACGAGCAGTATCGGCAAAATCACCGAGCCGAACGGATCGATATGCTTCCATGGATTCAGGTTGAGCCGGCCGGCGTATTTCGCCGTCAGGTCGCCGAGCCAGAGCGCCACCAGCCCGTGCGATACCTCGTGGATGATCACGGAATACACGAGCGTCAGGAGATAGAATCCTATCAATACGATTTCGTTGCCCATAGTGCGAAGAGTGAATCAGGAATACTAAAACCGAACAACAGAGATGCTGCCGAAAGGATTCCAGAAGTTTTTTAGGCCCGCCTGCCACGATGTGGCACTTCGGGCAGGGAACCATGTGGCGAAATTTTTTCGGCGCGGTTCATCTAAAAACTGCTGGAGTCCTTTCGATTCTAAGGAGGTGTTGCTGCCCCCTGTTTCTGAGAAACAATGACACGCGCCTTGTCAAAGGGACAAAGGTATGATACCGTACTCAGAGTAATATCTCAAGACCATCAGTATGAGCCGAGTGTGCCAGATGACCGGACGCAAAACAGCCTCGGGCAATTCCCGCAGCCATTCCAATATCGCCACCCGTCGCACGTTCAAGATCAATCTCCAGACCAGGCGCATCGGCGGCATGAAATTGCATCTCTCTACCCGTGCACTCCGCACACTCGCCAAGGCGGCGAAATAGACGCGCCGTTCAACAATACACAAAAACCTCTTTTTATTGATCTGTACCCCGAAAAGTGGACACGAAAGTGTCCGCTTTTTGTATTTGGTA
>JBBTWT010000002.1:0-13945 GCA_038078615.1 Patescibacteria group bacterium
TAGGATGCACCAGGTAGTTTTTTAACTCGTGTCTACTTTAAAGGGTACGTATCAATATCGGATGGGCTGTTTTTATGAATCTCCCACGGGCTTACGCTCGGGGATTTGCAAAAACTGTTAAAACATTTCAGATATCACTTTTTACGCAATTGCGTAAAAAGTGATATCTGACAAAAAAATGCTGATAAGATGAGAAAATCGCGGAGGTGTCACCTCCGTAGTTCAAAGGGCAAGTTTCAAGGCACTGTCCGCCAGCTGGCGGAGGCGGATGGCGGATCAAGGCGCAGTGGCAATATGCCAATGTCAAAGGTCATTTCTCGAGGAGCACGACACGCTCGCACAAGCCCCAGCCGTCGAGGAACCAATACGCAGTCCGAGCGAACCGCGAGCCAGCCCGGTACACGTACGACACGTACCAGTGGCCGTCCTTGTCGCGCAACAGCGAGCCCGGGCAAAAGTACCAGTGGCCGTCGTCTTTGATCGCCTGCTTGGCTTGGTTGAAGTTCTCTACCGCCCATTTCCAGTATTCGATGCCGGGGATGTGGTGGGTGGCTCCGTAGGTGTCGACGATGTGCTGCATCACTTCGTGGCGCGATTTGCCGACGAACGAGGAGAGATCGGGGATGAAGACTTTCGCCTTTTCGAAGTCGAGGGTCTGGGTGTCTGGGTTGAGGGTGTATTCGCCGAATTTCTGTTCGTTCACGTCCTGTACGAGAGCGGCATAGTCAAGCGTTTCTGGTTTCTCGAAGCTCGCTTTCTGCTTGGCTTTCTTGGCATCGGCTTTGTGGTACCAGCTTTCGAATGTTTCGGAGAGGAAGACTTTGTTGAATTGCTGGAGGGATTCGATATCCGGCTGTTTCTGTTCTTGATCGGTATCCTTATCGGTATCCTTCCCGGTGATTTCCGTGATCCGCTCTTTGTACGCTCCGATCTCCTCGGTCGGCTCCTGTATCCGTATGCGCGCGTCGTCGAAGTTCTTATCATCTTCATTCCCCTGATCTTTCGCCGCGCCCTTTTGCGCGTCGAGATCGGCCATCAGCCGCTCCCGCTCTGCCACGAGCTCCGCTATCTTTTCCGCGCTTTTATCCCCGGTGATTTCCGACTTCACGCGAGCGACCTCCTTTTCGGTCTTTCCATACTCCTTCCGGTGCGTGGCGGGGTTGAATGATTGTTCCGCGCTCATATATTTTCCCATTACATGTTAGTCCTCTGCATCTCTCATCTTCTATAGTACCCCCCCCCCGAGACTGTCTGTCAAACGGGCTGAAAACCGGATATTTACCCTTCTGCCACAAGTCTTACTTTCTATGCAATTGCGTAGAAAGTAAGATGCGTCAACACGAGAAACCGTTCCTCGCTCTGCACAGAAAAATCGCTCTAGGCTTCTGCCAGCCATCGCTCGATACTGGAATTGAAACAACAACCAATACCACTATTTACGCAATTGCGTAAATAGTGGTATGCCACATCGGTTGTGATATTCCTGATCTTGAAGTCTGTTCCGTCTCCGGCAATTTTTCGCAAAGATACAGAGATACCCTGTCCGCCAACTCAGATATCCCGTGACAGAAACATCAAAAAACCCGCCTGTACGGCGGGCTTGGAAGATCTCTCACGGATCACTTTTTCTTCTTGCCTCCGAGAAGCAGCGCGACGGCCGCGCCGAGAGCGGCTCCGATGCCGGCCGAGACCATGGCCGCCTTTTCCGGATTCTTCCTCACGTATTCATTGACTTTCTTGAGAGAGGCTCCGATCTGCTGCTTGACCTTCGCCATCTCCCGCTCCGCCTGCCTGCGGCCTTTGTCGATCCCGCTCGCTACCTGCGCCTTCACTGCTGCCAACGTCTTCTTCGTGCCTGCCATACATCTTGTATAGTTACTGGTTTAATTATCATTTATGAATGTCTATCGCGCCTGAACGCATACATCACGAGAGCGATGAGCAGGATAAGTGCTCCCACCGTCATTTCGCCGGTGCCGGGCACCGGATATATCGCGCTCAAGAGCTTCGCCAACCCAACTAAAAGAAAAACCGCTCCGAGAGAAGAGAGAAGCAGCAGAAACATCCGGCGCGCCAGATTGTCCGTGAACGCATGCACCGCCTGATGGATACCCTTCATCGTCCCATCGAAAAATGATTGGATGCTCCGAATGACCGTCTCCAAGAGCAATTCCTTCCAACGGCTGTCCCCTTCTTCTGTTTTTGTCGTCGTTTTTTCTTCCATACCCGGTAGTATACCACGCATACCGCGATACGCAACCGTTGCCATGCCCGTTGTACTATGGTATGAAAAAGATACTCGTCATTATGAAAACAAAAATCATTGCTGGCAGTCTCGCTGTTTTTTTCTCTGCGCTTTTTGCCGTTCCGGACATACAAGCAAAAACGCTCCCGCCGATTATTATCAGCGAAATCCAGATTACCGGCGGCTCCAAAACAACCAAAGATGAGTTTGTGGAACTTTATAATCCTGGCGCTCAGCCGATAAATATCAGCGGCTGGGAACTGCGCCGAAAAACGAAGAGTGATGCTTCGCCTGCCGGAAAAGAGCTCTTTCATAAATTCATGCCAGTCGACTGCGAAAAGCCTGCCGCCGATGCTCTCACCGACACCGTTCCGGCGAACGGACATCTCCTCTGGACCAACAAGGACGGCACTGCTTCTTTCACGGATCTTTTCGATGTCCGAAGCGGCAACAAGACTTCTCCGAGCCTGGCAGAAAACAACGGGCTTGCGCTCTTCGATGGCGAAGGAGTCTTAATCGATGGCATTACATGGGATATCTGTCCGACAGGGAACAGCGGCGCGGATTGCTTTCCAAAAGAGAACGCTTTCGTATCCCCTTCCGCATACATGGAAAAGAGCCCTGTCAAATGGAACGCGATTGTCCGCGATATCGTTTCCGATACCTGGAGTATCGCTTCTTCTACGACACCGGAAACAGCCGGAGAAAAAATATGCCCTCTACCAACAGATCCGACAGAATCATCAAAAGCGCCGATTGCTATCCGTCTCAATGAAATCCTCCCGAACCCGAAAGCAAAAAGTGACGCCGGGGAATTCATCGAGCTCTACAATTTCGGCACGGAACCGGCCGATATCTCAGGATGGATCCTGCGCGACGCGACCAAGACAGGAAAATATATCTTCCCTCCCGGCACTATCATAGCGGCCGCCGCCTACTTTGTGATTACCGATCAATCTTTCAAATTATCCATCAACAATTCGAACGAGACTATCGCGCTCTTCGATAGCTCGAATACATTCATCGATTCCGTACAGTATACAGCGACCAAAGAGGATGTCTCACTCAATTACACTGCGACCGGCTGGCCCGCCAGCAACGCTGTGAGCGTAGCTTCTGCGGGCTGGCGCGGCGGCACACCGACTCCCGGTGCCGCGAATATACTGAATACTCTCCCAGAAACAAAAGAAAAAGTTCCGAAAAAAGGATTCAAAGGCATGCCGATCACTTTCAGCGCCACGGGAAAAGATGCCGACGGCGATACGCTGCAATATACCTGGGATTTCGGCGATGGGCACAAGAGTTACAAGGCGGCACCCTCGCACAGATATGAAACGAACGGGATATACGCCATCACGCTGAAAACAACGGATGGGAGCGATGATGTTTTGGAAACATTTACGATCGAAATACAATCATACAAACCACCGAACGTCCGCATCACGTCACTTATGCCGAACCCAGCAGGCAATGATACGGACAATGAATGGATCATCATCGAGAATCGCGGCAAGAAAGAGGTGAATCTCAAAGGCTTCGGCATCGCGACCGGCTGGAAGAGCCTCTCCAACCATCCCGTGCGCGAGGATTTCGTCATCGCGCCGAAAAAGGAAGCGAGGCTGACCCGCGTGCATTCCCTCTTCACCCTCCCCAACCAGAAAGGCAAGATCGAGCTGCGCGCGCCCGATGGCAAGGTGCTGCAGAAAATAAGATACAAGCTCGACACATCGATCGCGGAAGGCATCGTGTATAAGAAGAAAAAAGGCGAGAGATGGAGCTTCGAGGCAAGCGCAGAACCAGATCAAGACAATGAAACGGAGTCCGAGCCCGTCTCATCCGACTCCGCGGAAGAGAGCGCGGCAGAAGGAACAGTTCCTGAAACGGACACGCTGCCCACAGAAGAAGCTCCGAACCTTCAAGAAACAGAAGGAGCGGTGCTGGGAGCATCGACCACGGCGGAAACGCAGGCTTACCGATACGCGCGCAACCGGCAGTGGATGAAACTCATCAATTTCGGAACACGCGCCGGTCTCCCCGACGACATACTGTTCACGCCTGGCGACGGCGGGGATTTCACGGCGGCACAAGCGTCAAAACGCCCTGCGGAATCCGTCCCTCGGCAGGTCTGGTCCGCCGTCAACGCCTCTCTCAACGGACTCTTGAACGATATCCGGTGAGCACGCCGACTCTTGCCCGCTTCCCAAAAGAGAATTCCGGGACTATACTGTCTATACGTAACGCTTCTCCCCCTTATGACCCCCGAAGAAATCAAGAAACGCGTCGAGGAGATCGAGAGGATCTACGCATCCTATCTTGATCGGCTCTTGGAGCTGAAGAAAGAGCAGGATCAGATCATCGCCGAGTTCGAGAAACTGCTCAGCAGCGAAAGGATCAAAGAGGTCAAGAAATCACTCGGCATTATATGAAAGGAATCGGGGAGCTCCATATTCTTGAAAGCAAAGAGGCCGTGCCGCGAACGCCGGAAATTGGCATTGACAGTCCGGAAGCGCTGATGCAATTCGGCGAAAAGATGCGGACACAGGTACGCATTGAGGCTATTAACGTCAAACGCGATACTGACACAGAGCTTAACGACGTTTGTGCGGCGACAAAGCTGCCGAAACAGACGCTATATGTTCTCCGTCGCGAATTCGACATTGACGGAAAAATAGGTCAATCATTCCAGAGAGTGGATGCGCTCGCCGCAGCTACGGAACAAGAAATTTCTGTGGCAGCAACCGCTCATTGATCACTACTCTCCAGAAAAGAAAAGCCCTGTGCTTGAGCGTAGTGTTTTTTTATGAGCTGGAGACGAGAACCCCCGCCCGCCTGACCGTGATTTGAGCGAGAGACGGGCCCGCCGGCGTTAAAACTTTGGCGGGTAAAAATCAAACTATTATGGAGCGGGTGAAGGGAATCGGACCCTCGTCTCAACCTTGGGAAGGTCGTGTACTACCATTGTACTACACCCGCAAACCCTACATTAATTTCTTTGGAAAGCCTGGCCTGTCGGCAGACAGGTTTACCCGCCTCTGGCGGGGTCGTGTACTGCCATTGCCTGCCCGTCCGTAGCCCAGAGGACGAAGGAGGGTACTAATCCCGCGCTTTTTCCGGACGGAACCATTGTAACGCACATCTCCGCGCTTTTCAAACCGCGCTTCTCCTGATACACTGGGAAAGTATATAATTTCTTTTTGCCCCATTCTCATGCACGGATTTCTCACCAAGGGACGGCTCATCGCCTTTTCCGCTGTCATTATCGTTGTCGGAAGCGGCCTATACCTTTTTTTCTACGCCAAGAGTCACAAGACGGAGCTGGCCATAAGCTCGCTCAATCTTTTCCAGAAAGTCTCCCAACTGCTCCCTCTCGCGCCGGATACCAAGAAAGAAATCGAGGTAGTCAATGCGCTCGTCCAGGAGCTCACTAAGCAGGACGACAAAGTCCGCGTGTTCATGGTGCTGCTCCAGAACAACCATGAGCTCCGACCCGGAGGCGGTTTCTTGGGCCAGTACACCGTCATCAAGGTCAAGAACGGCGCGATCATCTCGAGCTTCGTCGAGGACGCCAACATCCTCGACCAGCGCATCAAGGATGCCGATATCAAGATCACTCCGCCATGGCCGCTGATCCGGTATGCTCAGGCGAAGCGCTGGCTGCTCCACGATTCGAATTTTTCTCCCGATTTCCCCTTCAACGCGGAGAAGGCCGAGTACTTCTATCGTCTCGGCGGCGGCCGCGAGAAGTTCGATGCGGTCATCGCGGTCAATTCCGACGTCTTCAACAACGCCCTGGAGCTGACCGGTCCCATCACCGTGCCGGTAGACAGCTTCGCCTACGTCGATGGCATCTTCGTGAAAAAGACGGAGTCCAAGACGTTCACGGGCGAAAACGGAACCTTGGCCCTCGAAGAGGCCGTCGAGAAGAAATTCCTCGTCAATGACGACATCGACATCCCGGCCGAATTCAAACAGAACCGCAAGAACGTGATGAAGCTGATCGCGACCGAAATGATCAAGCGGCTCAATAGCGTCGGCAATATACCGAAAATCGCCGAATTCGCCCAAAACGAGCTCCGCACGAAAGATGTCATGCTGTTTTTCCACGATGAGAATCTCCAGTCGCTCGTCGAGAGCGTCCACTGGGACGGCGGCGTCGCGACTGATTGGACCGGCGACTACCTCATGGTGGTCGACGCCAACTTGGGAGCGCTCAAGACGGACTACTATATCAAACGTTCCCTCGCCTATACCGTCGACTTCACCGGGGAACAGCCGAAAGCCAATGTCTCCTATACCTACGATCACACGGCCACCCATGGGGACTGGCGCACGAGCGACTATCATACCTACACCCGCATCCTCGCCCCGAAAGGATCGGCATATATCGAGCCGTCGCGCCGACGCACCGGCGGCGTCCTCTCCCAGGATTCAGATGATCTGCAAAAAACTGTTTTCGGCTACAAGGTCGACGCGCTCATCGGCCAGACGCTCGAGACCGGCATCGAGTACACGCTCCCGGACACCATCACGGCGGACAACTATCGCCTGCTCATCCAGAAGCAGTCCGGCACCGGCACCATCCCCGTCACCGTGACGATCAGGACCAAAGACAAAGAATATACCCAATCCTTCGAACTCAAG
The DNA here is from genome assembly GCA_038078615.1 of Patescibacteria group bacterium. GTDB lineage: Bacteria > Patescibacteriota > Minisyncoccia > Moranbacterales > UBA1568 > UBA1568. The sequence continues at coordinate 6,887 of JBBTWT010000002.1, forward strand.
AAGGATCTCAACCTCTCCATCCAGACGGCGGAGGAGAAGAAATAGGCGGGCTGCCTCTTGTCATAACCGCGAAAAGACACTATCCTGAAGCCGTAAAACGAACCTATGCCTCCTGTCCCACAAGAAAAAAAGAGCGAACCAGAAGCGCTTTCTCCGAATGATCATCGCCGCCTCGGAAAAGATCTGGGGCTTTTCACGTTTTCTGATCTTGTCGGTTCCGGTCTCCCGCTCTGGCTTCCCAAAGGCGCGACACTACGCCGTATTCTCGAACGCTTCATCACCGACACCGAAATCGCCTGGGGTTACAGCCATGTCTACACGCCGGATATCGCCAAACTCGAACTCTACAAAGCCTCCGGCCATTATCCCTACTACAAGGATTCGATGTATACTCCGATCGTGATCGATGAGCACGAATTCATGCTCCGGCCGATGTCCTGCCCGCACCATTTCCAGATATATGCCGATCGGCCGCGCAGCTATCGCGAGCTGCCTATGCGTATCGCGGAACTGGCGAAACTCTATCGCTATGAAGGTTCCGGTGAATTGTCCGGTCTCGTACGCGTCAGGAGTTTCTGCCTGGCGGATGCCCACATCATCTGTACCGGACGTGATCAGGCTGTCGAAGAAATGGGCAAGGCGCTCGACCTCATCGAACATATCGCTTCCGTGTTCGGCCTGCAGTTAAGCAAGGATTATTGGTACCGCCTCTCTCTCGGCGATCGCAAAGATGAGAAAAAATACTACAAGAACGATACGGCCTGGGATGAGAGCGAAGATGCCATCCGTACACTCCTCAAAAAGCGCGCGGTGGAATTTGTCGAAATAGAAGGCGATGCGGCTTTCTATGGCCCCAAGATCGATGTTCAGATGAAAGATGCGCGTGGCAAAGAAAACACGGCGTTCACCGTTCAATATGATTTCTGTATGCCCGATCGCTTCAATCTGACCTACATCGATAGTGATGGAAAAGAAAAGCGCCCGGTCGTCATACACCGTTCCTCTGTCGGCGCTATCGAACGCGTCGTCGCTTTCCTCATCGAGCACTATGCCGGAGCGTTTCCGGTATGGCTCGCGCCCGTGCAGGCGGTCGTGCTGCCCATCGGCGAGGGACACCGCGCTTTCGCCGAAGAAGTCGCGCAGATGCTCCGCACAAACGATATCCGTGCCGATCTCGATGCGAACGACGAATCCCTCGGCAAACGGATCCGCACCGCCAAAGTGCAGAAGATTCCCTACCTCATCGTCATCGGCGACAAGGAAGTGGCGGCCAAGAACGTCTCTCTCGAGCACCGGAGCGAGGGATCGCTCGGCGTGCAGACACTCGAGCAGTGCATCGGCATCTTCACGCAGGCCATCGCCGCCAAAAAATAGTTTTGCAAAAATGTCCTCGCTGTGGTATAAAAACGGTAACCGAAAACGGTTCGCCGTTTTCTGTTGAGGATGGTTTCGGATAACATCCGAGACTGAAAAAAGTAGCTTGACAACGAGGACGAGGAGACGAAAAAAATGCCAACCACCGCGACAAGTTTTCTGAGAAGCGGGGAAGCCCTAATCCCCATCGGGTTCGACACGGCACCGAGCATACTGGCGGTACTGCTCCAACGGGAAGCCCGGCAAATCCAGGAGGAAAGTGGCACGGATGACACCACCCCGCCGCCGCCGATTACCCGGCAATACGCAGCGGCCATCGCCACGATGGATATCACTCCAAATCGCGCGCGAACCGCGGATCCATGCCAGTGTCACGAGACGGTATGCCACGGTTGCCCGCTTACCGTTTACCACCGGAATGGCATACAACAACCGGTTGCCGACCAGACGTTCTGTGCTGGGTTCTGCACCGGCTGCGACTGACTACCCCTAACTGGCCCCTGGCGCAACGCGCCCAAAGCAAAACCCAAGGCTCCGTATCGGCCTTGGGTTTTCACTTTTTCCCGCCGCACGTCGTCTCACTCCACAGTCCCCTCTCCTCACTGCGCGCCGTGCGTTCAGCCGTACGGAAAATATCTTTTTTCGCGACATCCGGCGGATAGGTCGCGACAAACGCATAGCCTTCCCGTACCAGCATCTCGTTCGCCAGCGTCCCGTCTTCCAGATATACGTATCTGAGCAAACGGCCGTATTTGTCCCGATCGGAGATATCTTTTTCCAGGCGAACCTCTTTTCCTGCCACCAGATGCTTATTGAATTCTGCCGCTTCTTTTCCGAAACACTGCGCTGCCCGTCGCGGATCGACGCTCTCAGGCGCATCGATCCCGATATAGCGCACCGTGTCGCCGCCACTCAACTCTATCGTATCGCCATCGATGACGCGCCCTACGCGCACTCTCCCCGCCTCCGGTTCCGATATGACAGCCTGCTTCCAGAAAAGCCCGCCAAAATACCGGTGTCCCGGCCACTCTCTCGACACAGCCTGAACGGCCATCAGGACCAAGATACTGATCGCGATGAATGAAGAGAGGAGCGCGAGCAAGGCGCGACGCTTCGTCATAGGATGTCGTGTTATGCGCGTGCCGATGACGCTTGCTTGCGTTTTGCGCGGAGCGTATGCCCGTTATTATGGAAATGATGGTAATAAAAATGCTTCACGGCTTCGGTCGCTACGAAATATCCGACTGACAAGATCGCGATAATCATCACGAACGACATATCGGGCCTGATGAAGTGAAAAACGTCCGCTCCGAATGGAATGAAAGGAATCAGGACGGCGGCGACCAATACCGCGAGCGACAGGAACATCAGCATGAAGGACGGCCGGCGGGCACGGAAAAAAGCGAATCGCGTACGCAAGGAAAAAATCAGGACGACTTCCGTGATGACGCTCAGGACGAACCAGGCCGTCTGGAGCGCTTCCGGCGACACTTTCGCGAACATCCCGAACAGCATAAAATCGAAGAACGAGCTCACTCCGCCGAACAGGATGGCGGCCAGCACGATGGTATGCACCTGATAGTTTTTCGGCTTTTCCATCTCCTCGGCGTCCACCGTGTCCGTCGCGATAGCGATCATAGGAAAGTCAGACAGGAGATTGAGGAGCAGGATCTGGATCGGCAAGAGCGGGACGAACGGGAGAAACAGCGATGCGAGCGCCACCGAATAGAAGTTCCCGAAATTCGACGTAAGGGTGATTTTCAGGTATTTGAGTATGTTCGCGAAAATCGTGCGGCCTTCCTTGATGCCGTCGATCACGGTCTCGAGGCTCTTCTCCAGCAGCACGACGTCTGCCGCTTCCTGCGCTATATCCGCTGCTCCCTGTACGACCAGTCCGGCATCCGCGATCTTGAGCGCCGGCGCGTCATTGATGCCCTCGCCCAAAAATCCGACAACGCGTTCCTCCTGGAGCATCTTGATGATCTCATACTTCTCGCGCGGAGAGATCCTCGCGAACACGGCGGACGAAAAGACGGTGCGGCGGCGCTCCTCATACGTCATCGCGGCGAGCTCTTTCCCGGTCAACACGTCCTCAGGATGCTTGAGGAGACCGACGGTATATCCGACCGCTCCCGCCACCTCCTTGCTATCACCGGTCAGGATCTTCACCTGCACATTGAGAGCTTCGGCCTTTCTGATGGTATCGCGGGCCGTTTTCTTCAACCGATCAGAAAAAGAAATCAGCCCCACGAATTCGAGATGCTGTTCCGCGTAGAGCGTAAATCGCCGTTTCTCGGGAAAAGGCCTGCGAGCAACGGCCAACACACGCTCACCGGAACGCCCGACTTCTCCCATCCATTGCAGCAGATGTTTGGCCGTATACGTATCCACGTTGTGCGAGAGCCGGATGATCTCTTCCGGCGCGCCGCGAACCACTATCTCCCTCTGTCCGTCTGCCATTTCCAGAAGCACGCTGTTGCGGCGGCGCTCCGGATCGAATGGTATGGTGTCCAGCCGCCGCATCTGTTTCACGGTCGCGCGTTCCGTCGGAGAAAGTTTCTGCCACAACGCCAGATCGAATGCGTCGTGCAGCTTCCTCCGGTGCTCCGGCTCTTCCAGGGACGCGGCCAGAGCCAGCCTCAGGCAGCCTGCTTCGTCTTTCGCCTGCACCCGGCTGATCGAGAGCAGATTCTCCGTCAGCGTCCCCGTCTTGTCCGTGCAGAGGATCTCGATGCTTCCCAGATCCTCGATGGCCGAGAGACGCTTGACGATGACTTTTTTTCCTGCCAGACGCAGCGCGCCGCGAGAGAGGGCGACCGTGACGATCACCGGCAGAGCCTCCGGCACCACCGATACGGCAAGCGCCAGAGAGAATATGAGCAGTTCCGCCATATTGATGCTGTCCCCCTTGATCAGCACATTGGCGAGAAAGACGAGTGCGAGCGTCAGGAGGACAAGCTTCACGATGAAGCTGCTGAATTCGGCGATGCCCTTTTCGAAATCAGTCTTATGCCTGTTCTCGACCGTCAAGGAAACGATATCCCCCAGTGCCGTCTCCCGACCCGTCGCAAAGACGACCGCTTCGCCGCGCCCGGCCGTCACGACGGTGCCGGCGAAACCGATATTGTCCGCCTCGTACATCTCGGCCGGCGATACCGCCAGGGTCGCAGCCGTTTTGTGCGTCGCCGCAGATTCCCCCGTTATCAGGCTTTCATCGGCCATCAGGCCGTTCGCCGCGATGAAACGCATATCGGCGGGCAGACGATCGCCGGCTTCCACCAGCACGATGTCTCCGGGAACGACGTGCCCGCTCTCGACAGTCATCGTTTCGCCACCGCGGCGTACGCGGACATGCATCACGAGATAGCGCTTGAGCAGTCGCACCGCTTTCTCCGAATGATACTCCTGGTACGTTTCCAGTCCGACATTGATGGCGATGAACAGGATGATCAGCAGCGCCTCGAGATGATCGCCGAGAAAATATGAGAGTCCCGCAGCCGCCAACAGGAGATACAGGAAAGATGACCGCGCGCGGCGCTTGATCATCCCGATCAGGGTGAAGGTTCCCGTCTCGAGGCTGCCCGGCCCTGCCGCTGACAATCGTTCGGCGGCGCTGTGCTCGGATAGCCCGGCCTCAGTACTTTCCAGCTCGACGAGAGTCTGGGCGATGTCTTCCGAGGAAAACTTTTTCCACATCATAGGATTTTGTTTTTCTGTCCCCTATTCGCGAGCCAGATGACGCGCCAACCCGAGCAGCGCTTCGAAATCATCCCCCGGACTCGTTTTGTTTTTCTTCGTATGGCCGCAGAGGAGGCAGCGGTGCGTCAATTTCTCCTCGCCGTTTTCTTTCTCCAGCAATACGGGCTCCATCAGGCCGCCGCAGGCAGCCGCCCGATCGCCCGGATGGATATCGACGTGCCTGCTGTACAGGCACCGCGGGCAATGATTGGTGTATCCGTTTCCTCGCGCATCGTGTCCGCACTGGCCGCACCGGAAATCCTCCGTACGCCGCTGAAACATTTTTCCTGAAGTCATCATTTCGTACGCGATAATATACGCCCAGTATAGCAAACAAGCGCGTTTCCTGACATATCAGTTCCTGATAGCGCTCAGAATATCATTGATAGCGTCCTCATCCTGGCAGGAATATTTCCGACTCGAGGAATAGAAGCGTTTCTTCGGACCGCGGCATCCGCCGTTGTCCTTGTGCAGCGTCGCGAGCATCGGCATCAGGAATCCCGTGTTACGAGCCGTGAAATAAGCATGCAGGCGGCGCAGCGTCGCTTCGCGCTCATCCTTGTCCATACGCGTGAAGACGCTCATATCGTCGCCGAGTCTGCCGCTCCAATCGAAGTGTATGAACACGTTGTTCGCTTTGCCCGCGAAGTCAGGGTGCCAGAGAAGCGCCCAGCACCAGTCCCCCGGTTTCTGCCAGAAACGCGAGAAACACGGTCCGTCCTCGATGCTGCCATCACGCTGCAATCCTACTCCGCCCTCGATATAATCGAACAGGCGCAGATACTGCTCGTCCGCGATATCATTGGTCTGCGCCCCGATGAATATCTTCATACCACGGAAATCAGCATATTCGCGCATTCCCCGGATCACCTCCGGCATCCGTGTCTCTGACAGATCGCCCGCATCCTGATAGAATACCTGTCCGAAAAGAAAGCTCTGGATTCCCATATCCATCGCCTGCTCGGCGATATACTGGACGTACTTGCGATATTCTTCCCGCTCGAGCGACGGTTTGCACGTATGCTCACCCCAATAATTCTTGCTGCCCGGACGGCACATCTCGCCGAAATCGAAATCGCGATCTTCTGCCGGATACGGATAATTCGCCTTGGTATCGATGGCTTCCGCGATGAACATCCCGTACACCGTATTGGGGCGCGTCACCTTGGCCTGTATTTTCCGTGCCAATCTGAAATCAGGCGGCTCGAGCCATGTCTCGAGCGCCCGATGCAGATAATAGCACCGCGATCGGTTGATGAGCGCGATGGAACTGTTGATGTCGCCGCCGTAACCGGACAGGAAACCGTCCGCCACGCAGCCCCGGTTTTTCATACGTTCCATCGATGGCGGCGGGGGAGGCGGCAGTACGGGCAACTCGTCCGCCTCTTCCAATGGCGGTGCGTTTTGTTCATCAAGGGTTGGATATTCGTCCACCCAATCGGAGAGTGATACACTGTCAATCTCCGGGGATACTGACATATCATCCTGTGACATCGGCGCAGAAGGCGCGAGAAAATACACGCTGCCCGCTATGAGAAACGCGACAGAACCAAAGATGAAAAATTTTTTTTTACGAAACAGCCGTGACCGTTCCGGCACATACAGCGGCAACATATCGGTTTTCGAGAGGTACCGTTCATTATACACCCTCGCAAAAACCCTGTCTGACAAAGAAAAAAGGCTCTCGCGTGAAATCTTTACATCACATATGAGCAAGAGACGGCCCGCCTGTGTCCACCTCCGCCATCCGCCAACTGGCGGAGGCGGATGGCGGACTACGGGCAGGTAAAGAATCTCGGTTCTATTGAGCGGGTAAACGGCCCGCCAGATGTCGGGTAAAAATCCTCGCCCGCATGACTCGCGTCAAGCGTGTCGGGCGGGGAACCGGCCATAACTATACACCCCACACTATGAAACCGCACTAAATCCAAGCAATGAATATGGAAA
>JBBTWT010000003.1:0-67225 GCA_038078615.1 Patescibacteria group bacterium
CGATGGTCGCGGTGATAGGGATGAAATGACAGGTATTCAACCCTGATAATAAAAAACAAACCCTGACGAATGTTCCCGCCAGGGTTGAAAGTGTTTTGAATGATCGCCCGTACATTACAGATACAAGCGGTAGAGGTTGGTGGCGCCGCGCTCGCCCATATTGGCATGGGCTATCGGCCGGAAACCGAGATTCTGATAGAGCCTGTTGGCAGCCGCGCGGCTCGGAGCGCTGGTCAGCTCCAGGTACTTGAACCGGTGTAGCTTGGCGAATTCAATCATCTTCTTGAGGATGATTTCTGCCAAGCTCTGGCCATTTTGTACCTTGCCACGGTGTTCCTTGTCCGTGACAATATCATGGATGCCTCCGAAGGTCTCCGTGATGATAGGTTTCTGATTTGGAATGAGAAACCCCATCGAAACAATTGCCTCGTCCTTCTGCGCCAACCACAGGTGGTTTGCCTCGAGCATGAGATCAAACCAGTTGTAGTTTATCGCTTCGGCCCGCTCTTGATGCTGTTCAAAAAGCTGCCGATACAAAGCGACAATCTGATCGATTTCACCCTTCGTCATTTTCCGTCGTTCTGACGGATACTCCCCGATGATATAGCTCATGGGTCTGCTCCTTTGGTAATGAACCGAGATGTCGAGTATTGTATGGTACCTAGCAAAGACAGGAAAGTCAATATCTACGATCACCTTTCATACGCCACTATCGCCGTATAAAATGCTATAGTACCATATGTGGCGATAGCGAGGATCGTGTACGCGACTTGAAGTGTTTGAGTATTTTTGCTATACCAAGGAGACTATGGATTCAGAACATATAAAACCATCATCTCGGGCGACGATCAAAGTTTGTCTGCATACGAAATGCTACCAGAAGGGAAGCGAAGAGATTTTCGCGAACCTGAAGGAAGGGCTCTCGAAAGAAGAGGCGGTTGTGCTGCCGGTGCGCGAATGCCTCGGGTACTGCAGCGAAGGCCCAAATATCGCCATCAATGACAATATCGTGAAGGGCGTGAAACCGTTTCTCGCCGTCGAAACCGTGCACCAGGAACTGCGCGACCCGTCGTGCAAAGCAAATGGCCTCGGTTCGAAAAGTCTCGATGATCTGGATCAGGTGCTGGAGGATGCGACGAGACTGTGAGTCGCATCGGCGCCTCTTGTGCGAAAATCAGCCGTGTGATAGGGTGTTTTAATGCCTTTTCAAGCATTTTCTCGGAGAAAAAAGACGTATGATGATCAACGCTGATTTTTTCAAAACGACCTTCAAAACGGCGCACAGGCAGCTGTTTGAGGCTTTCGATAAGGCAAAAAAATGGATCCGCGAGAATCGTTTTCTCGACGGGAGCGCGCGTTTTTTCGGCGCCGCGTATGAGCGCCTCGTGGTGCAGGGGAAGTATACGAAGCGGGATCTCGTAGTGCTATTCATAGCGGCCGTGATTCTCGGCATAGCGTTCAAGGCGGTCGCGACCGATACCGTCACCATCGGTTTCGAGGATTATACGCTCGCTCCGGAAGGGACGCTCTACGATCTGAACGCGATGCAGAAGGACCTCATCGGGAGAGGCGGCGTCCCGATATCAGGCGACGCAGCGGGCGGCGCATGCTCGGAATAGCGGGCTTGGCGATAATCCATATCATTTCATCTGACGTATGGCGACTCTTTTTTCGGAAACAACCGAAGGCACAACGATTGATCGGCAGACGGTGAAGAATCTCTCCGCGCTCGCCATAATCCTCGCGGGACTGTTCATCGGCAGCCTGTTCGTGGATTTCGTGCAGCTGGCGCTGGGGCGGGGATTCTCCGGCAGCGCCGTGAAGCAATACGATCTGCTCGAGACAGGCGGCAAGACATGGGTGGCATATCATGATCCGAAAGTGACGGTACAGGTCGTGACGGAACGGGATTGTGCCGAGTGTGATCCGAGCGAGGCGCTGACCTGGCTGCGCCGCGTCATGCCGACGCTCGAGGCATCGCCGATCGAGAGCGATTCCGATCTGGGGAGGATCCTCATCGAGCGTTTCGGCGTGACGACTCTGCCGGCCTTCATCTTTTCCGGAAGTGTCGCGGATACCGATTTCTATGCGCAGGCTTCGAGCCTGTTCGACGCGGAAGGCCAGCGATATTTCTTCGATATGGGAAAGATCGGCCTGCCGGTAGGCAAGTATCTCAAACTGCCGGAAGTGAGCGATGCTGATATCGCGATCGGTCCCAAAGATGCTCCGGTTCGGATCATAGAGTTTTCCGATTTCCAGTGCCCATATTGCAAGACTTTCCAGGCCGATCTGAACAAGGTGCTGAAGGAATATGAAGGCAAGATCCTGTTCGTCTACAAGCATCTGCCGCTCTCATTCCATCTGCAGGCACAGAACGCGGCGCTGGCATCGATGTGCGCGTATGAGCAAGGCAAATTTCAGGCGTATGCCGACAATCTTTTCGCCCGACAGGACGAATGGAGTAGAACGGTCGGAACACAGGCATTCAAGGATTATTCCTGGCGCTTCGGTATGAACGGACGGGTGTTCGCAGCCTGCCTCGATACGAAGAAATATCAGGGAAAAGTTGATGCCGATACGGCCGAGGCCGCGCGCTTTTCCATCAGCGGCACGCCGGGGACGTTCGTGAACGGGACATTCCTGCCGGGCGCCGTCGGATTCGACGCCCTGAAGCAGGCGATCGATACGGAACTTGCGAAGTAAAGAAAAAGCCCCCTTTGTTTTATACTCGCCGGGGCTTGGAGCGAGGTACGGATTACAGCATCAACTGCTTTATTGCTTCCATAGCTTCTTTGACATTCGGATTGTCTTCCTTTACGCCGATCATAATGATGCAACCACCGTCAGGAGTGACCTGGGCGATGGTCGATGTCATATTGATGCCGCGGTTGCCGAATTCATGAAGAACCTTTTCCAGAAGGCCGATTTGATTCTGCTCTGCGGTAAAATGAAACGTTGCCACCGTTTGCCGCATATCCGCTTCCAAACGGGCCAGTTGCTTCGTGGAAGCATCCCAAGCTTCGAGATTTTGCGGGTCAATTGAGTTTCTCACCGTTTCCAGTATTGTTCCCAGCGAAGCTTCATTCTTCTCGGCAATCGCATCCTTAAGTTTTTTCAGAGACTCTTGGAAAAACGCGATCAGGTGAAGGGTAAGCGGGTGATTGAGCAAGATACCGTTTATAACCTTTCCTGAAGATGCTGTGCGGAGGATCGAACGGACCATAAGCCGACAAGGTGGTCCTCCGATATTGATTCCCTTCGTCACGATTTGCGAAGGAAATTGTTGCCACGAAGTTCCGATCATAAACGCTACAACCATATGCATGAGTTGACTCACGGCAGTAATATGATCGTGTTCACCAGGCTCAAGACGATGGAGAAGCGGCTGGAACGGAACAAGTTCATTTTCAAGCCAATTTCTCCAGACTCCTTGATCTCTTCCGGAAATGGAGACGGATACATTCTGTCCGAACAAAGTTCTCCTCAGCGGGATTTCCGGACGAAAGTGGAAATGACAATGGCAGACGGTTATGTCCTTTTCCACAGCATGGCTCGTGTTGATATCGTGCGGAAAGGCCGGATTCTCGATAGACGTTCCGTGAATAAGCAACGTGCCAGATCGCATAACATCTACCGCGCGTGAAAAAAGCGAAGCGACATTCTCAATAGGCAGGGTAACAATAAAAACAGCATCTGCGATACGAGCCGCCTTCTCTAAAGTAAGTTCCGTATTGCGATCTACGCACAGCACAGAATGACCCTGCGTAGTAAAGTGTTCCACAAGCGCGCTTCCTACCAGACCACCGGAACCGATAATGGCGATGTTCATTTTATACTCCTCATTGTTAAAGTACGCTTTCAATTGTATGGATATACAAAAGAACGAGCCTAAAGGCTCGCTCTTACTTTCTAATCGTTTTCTCGAATATTACAAAGTATCACCAGCCTTTAGGAATAAAAGCTGATAATAATAAGTGGCAGTGGTATTGTTCCAGATATTTTTCATATACCGAAAATGTAGCAAAGATTTGTCGGCGTGTCAAGAAAATAGAATTGAGTGTCCGAATTGAGAAAAATAGCGTTTTTAGCGTTTTTTTATTTACTGTTGAGCCACCTTCCGGAATCCCCGCCGAAGGCGGGCAGGGAACTGGAGACCTACGCGTGGAGTTTATCCGCCTTTGGCGGAAGTGCGTCATAATTATTCTGAGCCAAGACCGGGATTCGAACCCGGGACCTATGCGTTACGAATGCATTGCTCTACCAACTGAGCTATCTTGGCATATACCAAAACGTTGTTCAGTCTATAACATATCCGAAAAAACATCAATACCGGTATCGGGGTCGGCACCGGGCTTCTGGGAATGGCGGTATTATGATATACTGAAAACCATGAATATGACACGGGAGAAAATAGCGGTTCTTCGACAAAAACTCCTGCAGTTGCAGGACTATCTTTGACTTCGCCCGAAAGGACATCCGCAGAGCGGAACTCCGCACACAGAGCGAACGGCCGGACTTCTGGAATGATCCGAAGGCCGCCGGACGCGCGATGCAGGAACTGGAGCTTCTCCAGAGCGAGAAGGATGCCTTCGAACGACTGGAGGAGACCCTGACCGATCTCGAAAGCTTCGCGCTTCTCGAAGACCTGAAACCCGCAGATCTGAACGAGCTCGAGAGCGAATACGCGGCCGCCGAAACATCGATTAACGAATGGGAATTCAGGACGCTGCTCGGCGGGCAGTACGATGCCAAAGGCGCGCTCCTCACGGTGAGAAGCGGCGCAGGCGGCGTGGATGCCCAGGACTGGGCGGAAATGCTGCTGCGGATGTACCTGCGCTATGCCGAGAAGCAGGGATGGAAGACGCGCCTGCTCGATGAATCGCGCGGCGGCGAAGCCGGCATCAAGAGCGCCACGATAGAGATATCCGGCGCCTACGCGTACGGCTATCTGCGCGGAGAGTCCGGCATCCATCGGTTGGTGCGCCTGTCGCCGTTCAATGCGAACAGCCTGCGGCAGACATCGTTCGCATCGGTGGAAGCGATGCCGGTCGTCGATGATACGGAAGCGGAGGCCATCCGGCCGGATGAACTGCGAATCGATACGTATCGCTCGTCGGGCGCCGGCGGCCAGAGCGTCAATACCACGGACAGCGCCGTACGCATCACGCATATCCCGACCGGCATCGTCGCGACCTGCCAGAACGAACGTTCGCAGTTCCAGAACAAGGAAGAAGCGATGCGGATACTCCGTTCCAAGCTCATACAGAAACGCATCGAGGAACAGGAAGCGGAGAAACAGCAGCTGCGCGGAAAGCGGAAGAGCGCCGAGTGGGGCAATCAGATCCGTTCCTATGTCCTCCATCCCTATACGCTGGTCAAAGATCATCGTACCGGAACCGAAACGAGCGATACGGAAAAAGTCCTGGACGGCGATCTGCAAATGTTCATCGAAAGTGAGCTTCGCTATCTACAATCGCATTAATATTTACCACATCGCTTGTCATTGTCGTTCGAGAACGACGTGATGAACGAGCAACTGTGGCAAAATAAAATAAACATATGCCAGACATTCAGCCCATCATCCGTTTCGAAAACGTCACGAAGACTTTTCCGCCCGATCACGCGGTGCTCGAGCATGTCAATCTGTCCATCCAGCCGGGAGAGTTCCTCTCCATCGTCGGATCGAGCGGCGCCGGCAAATCGACCCTGCTCAAGCTGATCTATGCCGAAGAGCCGCCGACGGAGGGGGAGATCTATTTCAACGAACGTCCCCTGGGGCAAATCAGCCGCAAGCACCTGCCTTTTTTCCGCCGCAATATCGGGACGGTATTCCAGGATTTCAAGCTGCTGCCACAGCGGACCGCCTTCGAGAACGTCGCCTATGCGCTCGAAGTCGATGGCAAAAGTACCGCTGAAATCAATGAGGAAGTGCCGGAAATTCTCGAGATCGTAGGCCTGGGCGACAAGATGCACAAGTTCCCCAAGCAGCTCTCGGGAGGGGAACAGCAGCGCGTATCGCTCGCCCGCGCGCTCATCCATCGTCCCAAAGTGATCATCGCCGACGAGCCGACCGGCAATCTCGACCCTGTTTCGGCCAATGAGATTATCCAGCTCCTGCTCGAGATCAATTCGTTCGGCACGACCATCCTGCTCGCGACGCACAACAAGGGCATCGTCGACAAGCTCGGCAAACGCGTCATCCTTATCAATGGTGGCCAGATCATCCACGATCAGAGTAAGGGAAAATATATGTTACAATGATGGGTATATGAAAACACTCAAGCTCTGGCGCACGTTCAAGGAAGGGAAGGAGAACTTCATCCGCAACGGCTGGCTGACGTTCGCCACCGTCAGCATCCTGACGCTGTCGCTGTTCATCGTGAGCCTCTCGTTTCTGCTCGGTATGACGACGCGGCTGATACTGGAGAATCTGCGCGACAAGGTGAGCGTGAGCGTGTCGTTCAATCCGGACGTGACGGAGTCGCGGATACTCGAGATCAGAGACGAACTGTCCAAATACAAGAAAGAGATTGTCTCTGTGGAGTATGTCTCGCGCGATAATGCCCTGAAGCAGTTTCTTGCCGACAGCGGCAACGATCCGGTCATCGCCCAAGCCATCGAGGAAATAGGGGAGAATCCTCTTTTGGCATCGCTCGTTATCAAAGCGGTAACACCGGAAAATTATCCGCTCATCGTGGAGCAGATCCAGAAGTCGACATTTCAGAATGATATCAGCCGCATCAACTACGCCAAGAACAAGAAGATCTTCGAACGCCTCGACCGTATCAACAAGACGACAGCGAAAACCGGATTGACGCTCGGCGCCATATTCATCTTCGTCGCTATCCTCATCACGTTCAATACCATCCGCATCACGATTTATTCCCACCGCCAGGAATTCGAGATTATGCGTCTGGTGGGCGCTTCGAACATCTACGTACGTATGCCGTTCGTCTTCGAAGGAGCGCTCTACGGATTGGTGGCGGCGATCATCGCCACAGGATTTCTCTTCGGCATGGCATACTATATCGCTCCGCTCACAGAGGGAGCTATCCCACAAGGCAACTTCATGGATCTCTATCTCGGTTATTTCTGGGCTATCTTCGGCGGGCTGATACTGCTCGGCATCACACTCGGCGTCGTATCGAGCGCCATCGCCATCCGCCGCTATCTGAAGGTCTGATATTTCGTATGTGTTCTGAAGCCGCCTTGACAGAGGCGGCTTTTTGCCTTACTTTCAAGTATCCGGTTATTTAACAATCCTATCAATTTTTTCAACGGAGGTGCGTGTTATGCAACGTCTCATCAAGCTTCTTCAGTCAGGAAGCGAGAACCGAGAAAGTTTTTTCGGGCGTGTCGAGGAGATCTTTCCGACGCTTGACCCGCGCTACAAGGCCATTGAAAAGGCCTATAACGATGCCAAGGACGCATTTCGTGAGAAATGGCGGGAAGACGGTCGGCGCTACTTCGAGCACTTGCGTGCGGTGGCCTTGATTCTCATGGTGCACCTGCGCGTGAAGAATCACCATCTCATCATCGCGGCGCTCCTTCACGACATCGTGGAAGACTGCCCGGAGTGGACAGTGCAGCGCGTACAGGCCGAGTATGGAGATGGGGTAGCACTCCTCGTGGAGTGGCTTACCAAACCGACACAGGAGAAAAACGGGCTCTCGAAAGAAGAGCGCGCATGCAGGTATCACGAGCGCTTTCGGTTCGCTCCGCGCGAGTTTTTCCTGATCAAGCTCGCGGATCGCCTCCACAACCTCATCACATTGTGGGCGTGTGATGATGCGAAAAAAAGGCGAAAGATCCGTGAAACCCGCGATCACTATCTCCTCTGGGCCGAGGAGCACTGCATCCTCATTCACGAGCTCGAGGAAGCGATCGAGCGGCTCGAAACGAAACAAAAGTCGGCAGACAAGATTGAAGCCGGCTCCGAAGAGCATTTTTGATCAACACCAGCGCCAACCCCGATTCTTGGGGTTGGCGCACTTTTTTTCTTGAAAAAAACCTGGATTCATGTAGAATGGGGGAGTATTCAAAAAATTGGGGTGTGGCCAAGCGGTAAGGCAATGGGTTCTGGTCCCATGATCCTAGGTTCGAATCCTAGCACCCCAGCCAATTAGTTAGTAACAAACATCAGAAGTTGCCTCATGGTCGCCCCTCGGCGCGGATTTTTTATTTCCACTTGAAATTGTAAACAAACAAAACACTTTATTTCGCCTAGAAATCGAATTGTTGATTTTCCGGCATTTTTCGGGCCTCCCGCCCTCCTTGTGAACTGGGGGTTTTTCTTTTATAGTGGGGGAGTAGGGAGGTTTAGCCTGTGATGAGCAACATATGGAAATCTCGCTTTTCTTTCGGCACAGATGGGTACGGGTCGTGCTCGTCATTTTTTTCTTGGGTGCCACGGGCTTTGTGATGCTGTTGTGGTGGATGTTTCTCGCAAGCCGTACGCAGCCGCCGTTACTTGCGCCGACCGATGAGGTACAAGAGGAGGGTAAAGAGGGGAGGGCGGGTAGTGTAGACAGTGCAGACAGCGTGGATTTAGAGCGCCCAGCAATCTCGGCGATAGCGCAGGGACTCCGCATCCCCTGGGCGCTTGATTTTCTGCCGGACAAGCGGATACTCTTTACGGAGCGGCCGGGCAGCGTGCGGCTGATCGATGTGCGAGGCAAACTTGTCGCAGAGCCGGCACTGACCCTCGGTGACGTGGCGGCAGTAGGCGAAGGGGGATTGCTTGGTATCGCTTTACACCCGCGATTTTCTGAAAACAATTTTGTCTATCTGTATTATACGGCGCGGCGCGGAGGCGCAGAGATCGCGAACCGGGTCGTGCGCTACCGTCTGGAAAACAGCCGGCTCGTAGCGCCCTCGGTCATCCTCGATGATATTCCGGCGGCCGCCAATCATGACGGCGGCAGGATCGCGTTTGGTCCGGACGGGATGCTCTATATCACGACCGGCGATGCCGGCGTACAGGCGAATGCGCAAAATACCGGTTCTCTCGCCGGAAAAATCTTGCGGTTGCGAGACGACGGGACCGTGCCAGATGACAATCCCTTTGCGGGATCGCCCGTCTGGTCCTACGGCCATCGCAATCCGCAGGGGCTGGCGTGGGATGGCTCGGGCCGCCTGTGGGCCACCGAGCACGGCCCTTCTGCCAAAGACGAAATCAACCTCATAGAGCGGGGGAATAATTACGGCTGGCCGCTCGGGAGCGGCGAGAATGTGCCCGCTGGTACCGTCGCCCCCATCCGACAGAGCGGATCTGCGACGTGGGCGCCCTCCGGTGCGGCGATCGCAGGCGATACGCTTTACTTCGTGGGGCTGCGTGGTCAAGAGCTCTATGCCCTCCCGCTCGCCGAAAAAGACAGAGGAGGGGAGCTACGCTCGTATTTCGGAAAGCAGTTCGGCAGGATCCGTTCGGTCACCGTTGGACCAGACGGTTATTTCTATCTCCTCACGAACAACCGTGACGGCCGCGGCATTCCGCAGTCGGAGGACGACCAGATCATCCGTGTCCACCCGCGGGCATTGGAAGCCACGCAATGATATGACTGCTTTTTTCAAGGCCAAATCCCAGAAAATACTCGGGCGAGCCGATAAATAAACAAAGGTATGGATAACCCGATTTTTTTTCTGATGCGGAAAATGTGGAAGTTCTCCGAAGGCAACCGCCCTCGGGTCGTTTTATTTGTTTTCATGCTCATCATAGCCAACGCCATCAGCCTGCTCGAACCGCTCATCGTGGCGAAAATCCTCAACACCGTCCAGGAAGAGGGGGTCACGCTTGCCAATCTGCACGTCTTTTTCATTCTTTTGGGGTTGTTCATCCTTCAGACGGTGGCTTTTTGGATATTTCACGGTCCTGCCCGCGTGCTCGAAACATGCAATAGTTTTCTCGTTCGTGCCAATTACAAAAAATACCTGCTCGACGGCACTATCGGGCTTCCGCTCGAATGGCACACGGAACATCACTCGGGGGATACTATCGACAAGATCGAAAAAGGAAGCAAGGCTCTGTACAATTTTTCCGAGAACGGTTTCCAATTTATCCAAGCGGGGGTGCGGTTTGTCGGTTCCATCATCGCCCTGGCACTTTTCAATCTCGATACTATTTTTATCGCACTGCTCATAACCCTCATCGCCATCCGCATCATCATCGAATTCGATAAGACGCTCGTGAAACAGTATCGGGAACTCAACGCGGCAGAGAATAAAGTCTCGGCCAAGGTGTATGATGTCATCAGCAATATCTCGACGGTTGTCATTTTGCGCGTGGAGCAGCTGCTCTCCAATGATCTGTGGAAAAACATCATGAAGCCGTTTGCGCTGTATGTCCGCAATAGCAAGTTGAATGAGTGGAAATGGTTTACCGCCAGCCTGGTGAGCGGCACGATGATATCTCTCGTGCTCGGATTCTACGGGTATACGGCGCTTCTGCATGGAGAGACGATCCTGGTCGGTACCCTGTTCGCACTGTACAGCTATACCGGGCGCATCAATGACATATTCTACAGTTTTGCCTATCTGTACAGCGACACGGTGCGCTGGCGCACATCCATCCAGAACGCCGAAGAATTGTCCGATAATTTTCGTGACGATACGCCCGAGGGGGGTGTCGTACATGCGTGGGACGTCTGCGATATACGCTCTCTCACATTCTCATACCACAGCATAGATGATGCCGATCTGCATCTCGATGATATCTCCTTGTCTATCCGTCGCGGAGAGAAAATCGCTGTTATCGGAGAGAGCGGCAGCGGCAAGACCACATTTCTCAAGATTATCCGCGGGCTCTATATACCGGCGAAGGTATCGGTGAGCCTGGATGCCCGGGAACTTCCGGATGGGTTCATTTCGATGAAAAACGACATCGCGCTTATTCCGCAGGAGCCGGAGATATTCGCGACTACTATCCGGGAAAATATCACGATGGGCATAGACCGCACGGAAGATGAGATCCGGAAATATATGGATATCGCTCGTTTCAGTGCCGTGGTAGAGCGTCTGCCGCACGGGCTCGATTCTTCCGTCGTGGAACGGGGAGTGAACTTGAGCGGCGGAGAGAAACAGCGGCTGGCCTTGGTGCGCGGACTGATGGCATCGGAAGAGAAATCCGTGATCCTCCTCGATGAATCGACGAGCAGCGTCGACGCGCAGAATGAGATCGCCATCTACGAAAACATTTTTTCCACCTATCAGGACAAGACTATCATCGCATCCATCCACAAGCTCCATCTCCTGCGGATGTTCGATACGATCTATATCTTCGACAGAGGCGTCATCAGCGCTTTCGGGAATTTCAACCATCTGTTGCAATCATCGCCGCTCTTCGCCGAGATGTGGCGCAGGTATACGGAAACGCACAAAGAATGGGAGGCGCTAGAGGCTTAGTGCTTCATCAGCTTCGATCTTGTTTTTCTTGACGGAAAGACTGACACTTTCCTTGTCGAGGGTCTTGGCTGCCTCTGCCTCTTGGCGAGCCGGGGAGGGGAGGACGGCGAGGATGTTGCGGAGCGCGATGCCGTCCACCTTGAGCACGGACTCCCATTTGTCGAGCGGCTCGAGAATGGCACGAAGCCTTGCCTCATCGTATTTGTAGGTTTTGCGTAGTGATTTGCCGATAATGCCGTTGTTATCGAACACGCGATCCACGCCTTCCTGCTCCATATATTGGAGAATCAGCTCCTGGAGTTTCATGAGACGCAGTTTTTCTTCGCCCAGTTTTCCTTTGAGCTCGAGATATTCTCCGATCGCTTTTTTCACGTCATCAGTCTCGAGTTTTCGTGTGTCGGCGAATTTGTGTTTCCAGAGCGGGCAGATGTTCTGATACCCGCACCAATCGCAGAGAGGGGAGAGGATGGGGTCGAATTTCTCCTCCTCGATCGATCTGATGACATCGAGGAATGTTTTTTCCAGTGTCACCAGTTGTTCCTTGGTACGCGTGGAAGAAAGCTTGACGCCGTGTTTCAAGTAGTAGAGACTGACGGTGATTTTGTCGAGGCGATCGATTTCTTTCGGATAGCGGTCGAGGAATGCCTTGAGGTAGATGGAGAGCTGGATATCGTTATCAACTTTGTCCTGCGAGGGCATCTTGCGCGCCGTCTTGTAGTCGATGATCTCATAGCCGTCGGGAGTCTTGTCGATGCGGTCGATGATGCCGGAAACGATATGCCGATTGTCCTCCGAACCTATTTCTATCGCGAAGCGGCTTTCCAGATCGATGATCGTGAAATCAGCCGGTTTGTTGTGCGCGTAATAATTCTGGAGTATCGTGACGCCTTGGGTGAATGCCGCGCGTTCTTCCATCTCGTTCTTCTCGTAGACTTCGCTGTTCCAGCCCTTGGAGAAATAATCAAGCGCCTGCTCAAGAGAGGGGGCGAGTAGGGCGGGCGTATGGATGTATTTCATCACCGAGTGGATGAGCGTACCGAAAACCGCCTCTTTTGATTTTGGCTCTTTGATCCTGTCTATTTCCCGGAACTTGTATTTCAGGGGACAATTCTGATAGGTGTCGAGCGTGGAATATGATATGCGCATACGGGCGGAGTTTAGCTTTTTGACTGTAGTGTGATTGATAGCATTGTAGCAGAGACCATGCCATTTTCGCTACCTATGTGGTTCGCAAAATTGACAGTAGGCTATTTTGTGATAAAATGGGTGATAAGTTATTTTTACAACTTTAATTCAACCACACAGGAGGTGTCCATTGGACACGATTCACATCCTATTCATAGCAGTCATAATTAGTGGGGTGGTCTATATACGTCACCTCTTGCAAAAAACCCAGGGATTGGAAGAAGAAAAACAGGAGTTCGAGAGGGCGGCGCTGACGGACCACCTGACCAAGCTTCTGAATCGTCGGGGATTTGCAAAAGCACTCCAGCGGCAAATGAGTGTCATCCAACGGTATACGCGCGACAACGCTGTACCTTTCCGAACACCATACATGATTCTCATAGATCTTGACGGGTTCAAGAGTGTCAATGACATCTACGGGCACCAGAAAGGTGATCAAGTCCTGCTCGCAGTGGCGAACATTCTTAAGGACGTTTTTCACCGTGATACGGATATCGTCTGTAGGACGGGCGGGGATGAATTTCTGATTTTCCTTTCTGGCTCGACGCAAACACAGGCGATTGCATTGGCTGGACTCCTACAAAAGAAAATCACGAATGAAAAACAGCTCCATTTTGCTACCAAGCACTCCATAACGGCGAGCATCGGAGTTGCCCTCGTCGACATCCACCAAGATACAAAGACGGATGCAATGGATAGCGTATGTGAGACGGCCAAAGTGCGAGCGGATCAGGCAATGTATCGGTCCAAGGAACGCGGCAGGAACGTTGTCACCATCATCATCGGAGATACATTCCGACAGGTTTAGAGATGTCTGCTTGGAGGGGGAAACTTTTTTAAACCAGAGATTTTGCAGAAGTAATGCAACTCTGGTTTTTTATTTCCAAATTTTTTCCTCTCGCTGATGAAATATCGAAGGTGGACTGGGGGAAAGCATGGAAAATGATAAAAAGGAAATTTCATCCACAGTCCATTTTTCAAACCATTTCTTTCTATGCAACGTCGTACTATGTAACTTATGCGACATTGCAATAATATGAATAAGGCTTGTAATGCGGATGGGCCGTTACAATGCTTCAAATACTTCTCCAAATGGCTTCGTACAATGCGTTCTCAGGCCTTTGGATATTTTTCGGGTACATCTATGTATCCCATCGTACGATGATTTCCCCTTCGCTTGCGGCTGTCTACTATGAGTATGTAAATATGATCGCTTGCGGTTATGTATTTTCCGGTTTATTTCTTGATTTTTCATTTCATCGGACTCCCCTGATTTTCGTGAATATGGCTGGGGGAGTCCGAGATAAAAAATTTGAGGAAAAATATCTACTTCGTTTGCAGGAACTTCCCGATCTTTTTCCAGTAAAATTTGTGTGACATATATGCGAAACTACGATGTCCACCTTTCGGTTTCAGGTAATACGTGGCGCCGGTTTTTTGTGCGAATGGAATGACAGGTTCATATGGTACGTTGGTATCATCTTTGCTATGAATGATGAATACTTTCCTGCCATCAATCTTTGCCGTATGAGCTATCGGATTATAGAAATCAGTCTTGATAAGCTTCTGCCAGTCTTTGATATGTCTGGGACGGAAAGCGCCCCCGAATCCTTCGCGGGAATACCGGACAAAAAAATCAAACGGTTCGTCTTTCCCCTCCACGCTCCAATCCAATACCGGTGATAAGGCAACCACTTTTTTCACGATCGGGAGATCGGTATTGAGGAGCACGGCCGGTCCGCCGAATGATCCGCCGAACAGGTGTACAACAGAAACTCGCACGGGTTCTTTCTCATTCGTTGCGAGATTATAAATAGATTTTTTCTTGACGAGATCAATGATCACATCCTCGATATCCTTGGCTGGAGAGTGTTCCAGGAAATTCCCCTCACTCTCCCAGGTACCGCGATAGCGAGGAAAAATAGCCACGTATCCTTGTGCTGCAAGAAATTGCAGGGTTTCCTTTTTGACCGGCGAGGAAGGGAGTCCGCTGGCGATGATCGCGATCTTCCCCGTCTGCCTTTCCGGAAACATGACTTCCGCAACGATATCGTTTGCGAAGCGCGTACGGAAAATATTCTGGTGCCGTGATTTCCTCATACCATTACGAGATTTGGAAGCCTTGCTTCCAAATGATGATAGTTACCGATTTATGGCAGATAGACGGACGGATTGACAGTGGCGCCGATGGGAATCAGGAGTCCTTTGACCGTCTTGGACTGAACCAATTCATAGGAATTTGCCGAGAAAACCGTAAAATGCACGTGTGAACCGGTCGAGTAGCCGGTGCTTCCTACAGCGCCGATCTTCTCTCCCTGATCGACTTTCTCTCCGCGGCTTACGGAAATCGAACTCATGTGTCCATACAGAGTGATCATACCATTACCGTGATCGATAGCCACCCACTTGCCATAGGCGTATCTGCCGAGGTTGCCGGTGCCGATGACTTTGCCGCTGCCAGCCGCGTAGAGAGCCGTACCGCTCGGTGCGGCGAAATCGATACCATTATGTTTGCCTGATTTATAAGCTCTTTTGGAAAAACTCGTTTTGCCGTAGCCCTGACTGATGGTGAATTTTTTCAGTGGGTATGCCAGTAACCCTTTTTTAAATGAGGGCATACCGGAGATCTGTCCGACTTTCCCCGCCTCCAATTCCTCGATCTCGCTCTCGATCTCTTCGCGCTGTCGCTGCAGATCGTCGACGAGATTGTCATATTTTTTCACTTCCGCCTGCGTTTTCGAGAGAAGGTAGGCCTTGTTGTCCTTGGTGCTTTCGAGATAGTCGTTGCGCTCGGTGAGTTGCATCTGGAGCGCGTCAATCTCCTGCTTTTTTGCTTCGAGTGCCGAGCGCTCCCCTGCCAGGCTTTCGCGGAGCGTCTTGACCGAATCGAGCAGATCGCTGATTTTTCCGTTCACTTCCGTCGTCCAGTTTTCCTGATTCAGGTATGCAAGTGTTTCATCGGAGGAAAAAATCAGCGTGGCCGCGCCGCCGGAATAATCATCATAATATGAGCGCATCAGTTCCGAAAGTATCTGCCGCTGGCGGCCGATGAGAGATTCCTTTTCTGTGATGCGTGAGGAAAGGGATGTTATGTCTCCTTCCAGATCATCGACTTTCTGCTTGTTGAGACTTATCTCGAGCTCCAGTTTATCTGCCTGGGCTTGGAGGGATTGGATCTGGTCGGCGAGCGTCGATCCCTGGCGTTGCTTGAGATTGATGATCTGATTGTAAGCCTTTATTTTCGCGTTGATAGCATCAAGCTGATCCTGTTTATTGTCGAGTGCTTTTTTCGCTTCTTTGCTGAGTTCCGTAACCTGTGCGTTCACAAAAGAAGCCACAACAACACCAACGCAGAAAAAAACTGCCAAGAATAATCGTATCGTATATTTTTTATTTTGTCTTCTCATGGTACCTTTCATTATACCATAAGAAAAAAAGCCTTATGTAAGGCTTTGGATAGCGGTTTTTATGCGTTTCAGACTCCGGTCTTTCCCCAAAACCCAAGCGACCTCGAAAGGCGAAGGTGAGCGCTGTGCTCCCGTGAGGGCGACACGCAAAGGCCAAAGGAAATCTCCCCTGCCTTTTCCCGCCTCAATGCCGCCCAGACTTTGGGCATGATCCTCTGCCGCCTCCATGAGGATTTTTTCGATACCCTCCTTGCTTTCCCATGTCGTATCACCGAGAGCGATCAGGAGAGCCTGTGCTTTGACAAGAGCATCAAGCGTCATCGCTTTGGTATTCTGTTTCCAGACAAGAAGCGCGGGATCATAAGAAATCTCATCGGCGAAGAAGAATGGGTTGTTCTCGCCGACATCCGAGAGTTTCATGAGACGATCTTGCTCGACAACAAGCACGCGCTTCAGGTATGCTTCCGTCTGCATTTCCTGCGGTGTATTTCTGATCGCATCTTTTTCAAGAAAACCACCTGACTTGATTCTCCTATAAAGCTCGTCGATCGGAAGCTTTTTGATATATTCGGCGTTCATCCAATCCAGTTTTTTCAGATCGAACACGGCGCCGGACTTGTGGACATTTGCAAGATCGAATGTCTGTATCAATTCGTCAAGTGAGAAAATCTCCTGCGTGCTGCCGGCTCCGGGATTCCAGCCGAGCAGTGCCACGAAATT
The DNA here is from genome assembly GCA_038078615.1 of Patescibacteria group bacterium. GTDB lineage: Bacteria > Patescibacteriota > Minisyncoccia > Moranbacterales > UBA1568 > UBA1568. Next base: position 16,713 of record JBBTWT010000003.1, read on the forward strand.
AATCAGTGCCTCTTTCAGATAGCCTTTCTTCAGATAGTCTTCGACAGCGACGTCACCCTGACGTTTGGAAAGTTTGCTTTTGTCCGGATTGAGAAGGAGCGGGATATGGGCGAACTGCGGCATCTCCCAGGCGAACGCTTCATAGAGCAGGATATGTTTGGGCGTGCTGGAGAGCCACTCTTCGGCGCGGATGACGTGTGTGATCTGCATCAGGTGATCATCGACGACGTTCGCCAGATGATACGTCGGAAAACCATCCGACTTCATCAGCACCTGATCATCGATGTCTTGGACATTGATTTTCACTTGTCCTCGTACCATATCATCGAACGCCACATCGCCCCTCTCGGACGGAATATTGAGACGGAGAACGTGCGGTTCGCCGGCTGTCAGTCTCTTCATCACTTCGTCAGGTGCGAGCGCGAGGCAATGTTTGTCGTATTTCGGCGCCTGCTTGTTGCGAGCTTGTTCCTCACGTACCGACGTCAGTCGTTCAGCCGTACAAAAACAATGATAGGCTTTGCCGCTTGTTACCAGTTCATCGGCATACTTCTTGTAAATATCGAGACGCTCTGATTGGATATATGGCCCAGAGTTACCAATTTCAATGACATCAGGATAATTCTTTGACTCTTTGGTTTCTTTCTCTTGATTCGTGATTCCTCCCGCCTGCCGGACGGGCAGGGATTCCTGATTCTTCTTCAAAAAAACGCCTTCATCAGGGATCAGCCCTGTCTCATTGAGGCTTGTGACAAGACTCTCGATTGTTCCCGGGACAAAACGTTTCTGATCCGTATCTTCGATGCGCAGGATGAACGTGCCGCCGTTTTTCTTGGCGAAGAGATAGTTATAGAGCGCGGTGCGCAGACCGCCGACATGGAGGTACCCCGTCGGTGATGGCGCGAAGCGGAGCCGAATATTATTTTTCATACTAGTACGTCACTGAATGACATCCTCATTATGCCTTTTTCTAAGCCAAAAGACAAGGATTGACAAAATCATCAGAAAGGTGTATACTGTACGGTTGCATAAAATAGCAACAGTGGAGGGAAACATGAGTCGATGACATAAATTAGGAGCAGGGTTTCGCGCAACCCGTGGTTGAGACTCCTGGGGTGTCCCAAAGGTCACAAAAAGACCAACTCAACCGACTGCCGCCCCGATAGACTCTTATCTGGGCGGCTTTACATTGCCTATGATCTTCAGTGGGAAAACGATTGTGGCGTTCCAGATTCTTCGCCACCTTTTCGGCTGGAGGATGAGGCGCCAGAGCCATTCGAGGCCAAGAGTGCGGAGCAGCTTCGGGGCGCGCTTCTGTCTGCCAGTGAGATAGTCGAGACTGCCGCCGACACCCATCGCGAGCCTGATGCCATCCTGATCCTTGAGGCCATCGAGAAAGATTTCCTGTTCCGGAGCGCCGAAGTTGCACAGAACGAGCTTGTAGCTTGTAGCTTGTAGCTTGTAGCTTTCTGAATACTTTGGATCTATATCAGCACCGTCGATAATAAGACGAGAATATTCTTTTTGTAGTACTGCTTTTATTTCTTCGTACGAACTCAAACCGTCTTTTCGGATAGCGAGATAGACACCGAGATTATTTTTCTCAGCAATGTGCAGGACTTCATCTATCAGATCGGCACCAGGAAAGCGGTGAATGAATTTTCCTTGAAATAGTCCGGCGAGCACGATACCGAAACCATCAGCGATACGGAGATCCGCATCGAGCAGAGCTCGGCGGAAAGCCCCATCTTTTTCTGCTCGGAGCAGAAATTCCGGATTGACCGTCGCGATCCGATGAAACCGCGATTCTTCCAAAAATTCCCGAATGCGGCTTATAATATCCTCACGAGAAAGATCATCGATCTCTATTCCGAAAATTTTCATCCCAGTTACCAATTACGGATTACCGGTTACTGTAGCGGGAACGCATCGATCTCTACGTAGCGGCGCTTGCCGTCGAGCGAGAGGCTCTCGAACACGGCGACCGTATCCACCGGCTCGATGACGGAGAGCGCTTCTTTCAGTTTCGGTTTCTCTCCGAGCTTCAGCCACTTGGATTTCTTGATTTTCGCCAGCGTCACGTGGGGACGATAGACTTTCTTTTCCGTGATGAATGAGGAGAATTCCTTCTCTATCGCTTCGATGAGCCTGCGGAGATCGTCATTCGCTTCGCCGGCAAGCCAGATCATTTTCGGCGATTCCTCATTATCCGCGAATCGCATGCCGTTAAATACGAGCTCGAAAGACTCGATACGTTTGCACACCTCCCCTACTTTGGCGCACATTTCCGGTATCTGCTCCTCCTGGACGAATCCCAGGAAAAACAGCGTCACGTGCAGATTTTCTTCCGCAGTACGAAGCACGGCCTCCTTGGGCCAGCCTTGCATTTCCTGTGTCAACCGCTTGCGCAGTGGCGCGGAAAGCGGGATACCGACGAAGAGTCTCCGTGTCTTGTTCATAGGGCTAGTCTAGCTTGAATGAGCCAAAAAATCAACCTTTGACCGCTTTCCATGAAACTTCCATTTTCTTCCCATGCCCTCCGCCGAACATACTCGACGGAAGTCGCCGAGGAAAGCGCTGTCCGGCTAACTAAGCCACGCGTCACGCGCATTTCCTAGCGGCACTTCCGCCGCCTATGTGACCGGCGTAGGCCAAAAGGAAAGAAAATGGAAGTTTCAGGGAAAATCTACGAAAAATAAATCCGCTTCTATGTTAGAATGGATATATGAAACCCTCAGGACTGTATCGCTTGGAAATCGCACCTCTGGTCATCCTGCCACTCGGAAGATCGCCGTTTTTCAGTTATCTCTCCTCCGAACCGGTAGCCAGCGGGTCATATATGTCGATACCGTTCGGGAAACGCTCCATAGAAGGGGTGGTGTTCGGTTGCGCTCCCCTGCCCGGACGCGCGCCGACCTGGATGAAATTCGCCGGAGCGAGCATCGAAAACGCCTTCCTCACGAAAGAGCAGCGAGAACTCGCCGAACACATAAGCCGAAAGTACTTCACGCCGCTCGGCAAAACACTCAGGCATTTCCTTCCGAAGCGCGCCAAGGCGAGACAACGGAAAGAAAAGTCTTTTGCAGAAACCCTCGAAAAACCGCGGGCGACGAAAGAAGAGACAGGCGCGCTCAAAAAATTCGCAGCGTTGAAAGATGGTGTTCCGGGATATGTCGATACATCTTCCGTAGAGGATCCTCGGCGGCTCTTCGCGCATCTCGCGAAAAACATCGCTTCCAAAAAACAACAGGCGCTGTTTCTGGTTCCGGAAACGACGCTCCTGCCGGAATGGGAAGCGGCATTGCTGCGGTATTTTCCCCGTGAAAAGATCATCGCGCTTTCCAGCCAATTGGCGGATGGCCCGTATTTCGAAGCGTGGGAAAGGATCCGCTCCGGCACCGCAAGCATCATCCTCTCCACGCGTCAGGGACTCTTCGCACCATTCAGGAATCTCGGCCTCGTGACGCTCCTCGAGGAACAGGATGAGAGCTACAAACAATGGGATATGAGTCCCCGCTACGATGGCAAGCGCGTGGCGGAACATCTCGCCGCGATACACGGCGCGAACTTCCTCCTCGCCTCGGGAACACCGGGCATCGAGAGCCGCTATCATCTTGGAAAAAAACAATATGTTCCTCTCTCTCCGATCACCGAGACTCCCCCGCTTGCCGGAGCATTCGAGATCGTCAATCTGCGGCTGGAGCGTTTCAGGAAAAATTATTCCCCCCTCTCGCGGGCGCTCGCGGGCGCCATACGCGAGGCGCTTTCCGGACAGAAACAGGTTCTCCTCTACATCCATCGCCAGGGAATGAACGCCTTTTCCGTCTGCGAACACTGCAAGAATATCTTCCGCTGCCCGCAGTCCGGGCACGCCCTGACCGGCGACAAGGACGGGACATTCCGTTGTCTCGCCTGCAGTTACCGGTCCGGCTCTTTCCCGAGCTGCCCCTCCTGCGGCCATCTCTCTTTCCGTCATGTCGGATTCGGTACCGATCGCGTCGAGCGCGAAGTGATGGGGATGTTTCCCGGCGCGCGTACCTTTCGCGCGGACGGATCGACGATGCGCGCGCCGGAAAGCGCCCGAAAACTGTATGAAAAAATCTCCGAAAACGATATCGATATCCTCATCGGAACCCAGATGATACTCAAAGGCCCCGTCTTGCCGAAACTCGCTTTGATTGGTATGATTGATGCGGACAGCCTGCTTTCCTTCCCCGATTTCCGAGCTGATGAGAAGCTCTTTCAGATTCTTGAGAGAGCCGTCAAACAGACGGGTGCTTTGGAGAAAAGCCGCAAAGGCAAGGTCATCATCCAGACATTCCATCCGGAAAGCACTTTTTTCCAAAGAATAACCGCTCTCGATTCCGAAGCATTCTCAAACCAGATACTGACAGAACGCGAAGAGCTCGCCTATCCTCCGTTTTCCCGGCTGATCTCCATCATCTGTCAAGGGCATACGAAAAAAGAAACTGATGTTTCGGCACAAACATTGGAAGTCTCCCTCAGGGGACTGCTTCCGAAAGGAGATTCCCGATATCGCCTGAGCGCCCCGCAATCCGCCAAAAGGAAATTCTCCCGAAAAGCATTCGAGAGTACCCTCCTCCTGCGGATTCCCGATGACCGGCCGATTGCTGAAAATATCGATGCCTTTCTCCGAAAAAACAACACTGCATACATCATCGACGTCGATCCGCTCTCATTTTCCTGAAACCTATGCTGTCACTCGTTACCGGCGCTACAACCAAGATACTGCTCAATAAAACCGAACGCGTGAAGGATCCCTTGGCCAAGGAGATCCGAGAATTGCTGCCCGAGATGATCGAAACGATGCGCAGGGAAAACGGCGTCGGCTTGGCGGCGCCGCAGATCGGACGGTCTCTCCGTCTCGCGGTGGCCGAGGTGGACGACACAGTGTATGTCCTCATCAATCCGGAGATCACCTCGTTTGCGCAGGAGAAGATAGTGTTCGAGGAGGGCTGTCTCAGTCTGCCAGGAGAATTCTTCCCCATCATCCGTTCGGAAGAAGTTGCCGTCCGCTATCAGAACGAGAAAGGCCTGCCGAAGAAGATGCGGGCGACCGGACTGCTCGCTATCGTCATCCAGCACGAAGTGGATCATCTCGAAGGCATCCTTATTATTGATCGTTACAAAAAACAACAACGTAAACGTACATCCTTGAGCAAAGAAAAAAAATATGTCCGCCTTGCTTGATTTCGCCAGTTTTTCTACAAACAATAGTTCCAGGAAACAAAGCGCTCCCTCGTCAAAGAAAAGGGGTGCTGTCTGGTCCGATGCGCCGAAGATCCGCACGATATTCATGGGAACGTCGGAGTTGGCCGCATCTATTCTTTCGGGATTGGTGGCGGAAAAATACAATATCGTCTGTGTAGTGACCAAGCCGGACAAACCGGTTGGGCGCAGCCAGAAAATGACGGAAAGCGCTGTCAAAAAAAAGGCGCTCGAATACGGCTTGCCGATCGAACAGCCGCAGAAATTGGATCAAGAGGCGATTGAAAAAATAAAAACCATAAAACCCGATCTCATCATCGTTGCCGCTTATGGGAAGCTGCTGCCCAAGGCATTGCTCGAGATACCCGGTTTCGGCTGCGTCAATGTGCATGTTTCACTGTTGCCGGCGTGGCGCGGCGCGTCTCCGATCCAAAACGTCCTGCTCTCAGGCGCGAGTATCACGGGCGTCACGCTGATGCTGATGGACGAAGGCATGGATACGGGCGATATTCTGGCACAGAAAAAAGTCGAGATCGCTCCTGATGATACGACGGAATCCCTCAGCAAGCGTCTGACTGAGACCGGCCGCGACCTCCTGCTCGAAACGCTGCCGCTCTGGATCAGACGAACGCTGTCACCCGTGCCACAGGACGGTTCCAAAGCCACCCTCTGCCAGCTCATCGAACGGGAAGACGGACATATCATATGGACGGATAGCGCCGAGAGCATCTACAATCGCTATCGAGCTCTTTTCCCCTGGCCTGGCATATTCTCTTTCTGGAAGAAAGACGGCGAGCTCTTGCGCTTGAAACTGCATCATATCTCGTATCAGAGACAATCTCCGCAGACCGCGCATCCTATCGGTCAGGTATTCGAGGTGGGAGAGAAAGTCGGCATCCAGACGGGAGAAGGAGTGATCTTCCTCGAGGAAGTCCAATTGGAGGGAAAAACAAAGCTTCCAATCGCTGAATTTTTGTTGGGAAGCAAAGAAATCATCGGCAGTCTGCTACAATAACCAATAGAGATACCTATGGCATCTTCATACCGAAAGAATACGCGCGACAAACAGGTGCTCCTCATCGGCGCAATGCTCATCATTTCTGTGGGCGTTTATTTCATCAGCAAAAACCTTTTTTTTGATACTCCAAACATACAGCCTTCTGCATCCGGAACAATCGCCGATAAGCAAAAAGGCGTTCCTACCATAGCACCGGATATTTTGCTGCAAAAAATCCAAAGTGGCGAGAAAATAGCTATGGTAGATATACGGTCCGAAACATCTTTCAAAGGCGAGCATATCAAGAACGCGTTTTCTCTGTCGATAAGCTCTTTGGGAAACTTCACCCCAGCCAAAGATGAGACAGTTGTCATCGTTTTTTCTGAAAATGATCCGGAGGTGTTCGATACGGCCAAAAACATAATGCGCGAAAAATCGTTCGCGTACTTTTTCCTCGCCGGCGGATTTGAAGGATGGAAAGCGCAGAGCGCCCCGACGGTTTCTGTCGGCGACCCGAACTCCTTCCTTGATCAATCCAAGATAACATATATCAAGAGTGAGGAATACAAGAAGCTGGCTTCCGAAAGTGCCGCTCCCATTTTCATTCTCGATGTGCAGACAGAGGACAGTTTCAAGAAAAAACACCTGAAGGGCGCCGTGAATATCCCCCTCAACCTGCTGGAGAAACGGGTCGGAGAAATTCCGGCCGGCCGGCAGATCGTCGTCTACGGCGAGAACAGCCTCGCGTCGTTCCGAGGCGGCGTCCGTCTCTCCGATCTCGGCATCTTCACCGCGCGTACGCTCGAAGGTGATACTCATCTTTCTCCTGAATCAGGTCTGCCGCTGGAACCGTAGGAAATAATTTCAACGTATAATTGTCAGCAAAAACACGCTTATGAGGCGTGTTTTGTAACATTCAAAAACTAGCTGATGACAGCCAAAATGTCCTTGTAGCTGGCGATGAGATATTCTTCTCCGCCGATCTTGATCTCTTCCCCGCCATAGCGCCTGAAAACGACTTTCTGACCGGCCTTGACCTTGATCTTGTCGCTTTCCCCCACTGCTATCACAGAGCCGAGCTGGGAACGCTCCTGGCTGGCCGTATCTGGCAGATAGATTCCGGCAGCGGTCTTCTGCTCCGGCTTTTCCGGATGAATCAGCACATTCTCTCCGAGCGGCCTGACATTCGTTTTTTTCATAGGTGTTTCAGATTATCTTTTTATACCTCCTAGTATAGAGAATATAAGCACTCACGTCAATAGAGTGCCAACCACAGAAGGTTCCTTGCGGGCGAGAGGCTGACTCTAGAAGAGGTCAGATCTTCTGCTTGAGAATCTCCAGCGCCTTGTCGAGCTGCGGGTCGCGGCTATTGTCCAGATCGTCACGCGTGAGACTGACCTCGATATCCGGCGTGATGCCAACATCGTTGATCTGATCTCCGGAGGGCGTCAGCCAGCGCGCCACGGTGATCTTGACGGAGGTGTCGCGGCCTACGGGAATGAGCTCCTGCACCGATCCCTTGCCGAATGATTTCTTGCCGACGAGCGTCACGTTGTCGCGGTTGTCCTTCAGGGCTCCGGCGAGGATCTCGGACGCGCTCGCGCTGCCTTCGTTGATGAGTACGACAGTCTGTAGACTGGAGAGCATATCGCCTCCGCGCGTTTTCAGCTCTTTGCGTTCGCCCGCGGCATTTTCTTCCATCACCACTATCTTTCCTGCCGGTAACATCAGGCTCGCAAGCTCAATGGATGTTTCGAGAAAACCACCCGGATTATTGCGCATATCAAGAATAAGTCTGGTAGCTTTCTTGTTGAGTACCTGTCTGACAGCTGCCTGAAATTCCCTTTCCGTATCTTCGCCGAAACGATTGACACGGATGTAGGCGATATCGTCTTCTAGCATCTCGAAGCGCACACTCTTTACAAGAATAACGTCCCGCTTGATAACAACCTCCCTCGACTCTTCATCGCCATTGTGAAAAATGGTCAACTTCACTTCCGTTCCCTTTGGCCCGCGGATTTTACTGACCGCTTCCTCAAGCGACATATTCACCGTATTTTGTCCGTCTATCTTGAGTATCTTGTCCCCTGCCATCAGTCCGGCTTTTTCCGCCGGCATGCCTTCGAGCGGTGCGATAATGGTCAAAATGTCATTTTTGATACCCATTTCCGCGCCGATGCCCTCGAATGTGCCGGAGATGTCTTCCTGGAACGCCTTGTTCTCCTGCGGATCGAAGAAAGTCGTGTACGGGTCGCCGGTCGCGGCGAGCATGCCGTCGATAGCGCCATAGAACAGCTTGTGCGCGTCCAGCGCTCCCCGGTCGACATATCTGTCCTTGAGCAGTCCCCAGACTTTCCAGAACAGCGCGAAATCGATGGTCTTGTCCTGGCTGTCCTTGTTGATGATGAAGGCTTCTTCCGGCGAGAGCGCGTTCTCGGATCGCGTGGCGGAAACGGGAGCGTCTTTGCCGCGCTCATACCCCGACCAGAACGCCGCTCCGATCAGGAAAATAACCAGAAAAAAAACGAATGCTTTCTTGAAAAGCCTGTGTCCGCGCTCGTAGCGGAGCGTCTGTTCCGGCGCGCTGTCCGGTTGGGACGGCATCAGCGAAGGAGTATCCATAGAGGTGCGTATTTATTCCACGTGCGGCAGCGGCTTGCCCCAATACTTCCAGAAGTACTGCACAGCGCTCTTGATATGATACCAAGTGAGACGGTTGAAAAAAAGAGAACCAAAAAAGCCGCCCTTGGCGCTGCCCTTCCCATGATAGTGGTAAACGGATACTTTCGGATAATAGACGACTTTGTAGCCATTCTCCCAGAAACGCCGGCACCAATCGACGTCTTCCATATACATATAGAAACGCTTGTCCATCGGCCCGACTCGCTCTACGGCCATTCGCGAAACCAATATCGCGGAGCCCATCACCCAATCGACGCTTTTCGGCATTTGTTTGTCATATTTCGCCATCGTGAACCAGTCCAGGTGGCGTTTCGCGGACGGCAGCGTGCCAAGCCAGGTGCGCCGATACAGGATGGTGAGCAATCGATAGAAGCGGAAACAGCTCGGCTGCAGCGTCTCGTTGAAATTCAATTGTTTCGGACTCACCATTCCGATATCCGGATGAGCCTTCAGATACTCGAGCATCTGAGGCACAGCGTCGGCCGTCAGGATGATATCGCTATTGATGAGAAAGATATATCTTCCGTACGCCTCCTCGAGAGATTTGTTGACCATCGTCTTGAAGCCGACATTCTTTGCGAACGGAAAGAACCGCACGTGCGGAAATTCCTCCCGCATCAGCATCTCGGTATCTTCCTCAGTCGCGCTGTCGGTGACGATGGTCTCGTACGCTATGCCCGAGCCGGGCATATGCTCCGCGATCGATTGCAAACAAAGCCGGAGCAGTTCCGGACTTCTGTACCCGTTGATGGCGATGGTAAGTTCTTTGGTTTCCATATTCCCCGCCATTACGGATTGAGCGAGTTTCTGAAAAGTTCATGTATGCGATCGTAGTTGTCGCCGACAGGAAGAATGATGGAGCCGGCGCCCGGATATCTGTCTCTCTCAGGGAAATACAGCAGTCCGTTCTCTGAAGTATCGAGCACCTTCTGATTGATGTTGCCCGTATCTCCAGCCTTCTGATACAGATCGAACAGGCGCTTCATCTCCCAGGCTTCCATATTCGTACTCACATTGTTGCCGAGGCTGTCCATCATGGCGCTGACTTTGGAAAAATCGGTCAGTGTTCCGAGGCTGAGCGCTTTTTCCTTTATCAGCTTGATGATTTCCTGCTGGCGCTCGGCGCGGGCAAAATCGCTGGAAGTTTCTCGGGCGCGGGCATAGCAGAGCGCCTTGTCGCCATCAAGGAGATTTTCCCCGGCTGGCAGCTTGAAATTTCCGCTACACTCGAGCTCCGCAATGGCTTCCTGGGTCATCTTTTCGAAACAGAGCGGGTAGCGTTTCGGATTGGCGTAATAGGTGCCGTTTTTCCGCTGGATGCGCTTTTCTTCATATTCTCCTGAAAACACCGTATACTTTATGCCATCGCAACGCTTCTTCAAGCCGCGGAATTGCAGGCCTTCTTCGAATGGCTGATTGAGATTCACGGTCACTCCGCCGATGGCATTCACGAGATCCTTGAACCCCTGAAAATTGATAGTGATCGCGTAAGGGATATCGAGACCGGTTATTTCTCCGACAATGGCCCGCATATCTTCCATACCGCCCTTGTGCAGTTCCCGCTTTTCGCCTTCCGCATAGACCGCATTGATCTTGCTCTGCCAATCCTGCCTTGGAACCTTCACATAGAAATCACGAGGAATGGATATGAGCGATGCGCGCGTCATGTCCTGATCATCCTGTTTCGGATGGAGAGAGAGCACTATGATCGTGTCCGCGAGCGATCCGCCTCCGACGACGCCTTCTCCGCGCATACCGAGAAGGAGGATATTGATGCGTCCCTCATCTTCACCGTCCAATTTCTTTTCCACGCCCGGCAAAGACTTCACGAGACTCTTGAAAATATTCGCGTTGCCTCCGGAAATCTTGTTGAGGGTGACGCCCGTTTTCCACGCGAATACCGTGCCGGCGATGAGGAGAAGCGCCAGAAAAAAACCGGCTATGCGCCAGGCGCGATGTTTTTTCGGCACTGTCGCTGCCTGAGAAAACTGTCCGTTATCCGTCTTTTTAAAAAAAAGCATAATGAAAACAAAAAAAAAATTACCCGGAACTACGGTGCTATTTTGAGCTTGGTCAACGAATGACACTGTCATATGCGCTCAGCAGATGTGTCGCGCTTGCCTTCCAAGAATAGCGCTCTACCCGCCCCTTTCCCGCTGATCGCAGCATCTGTCTCTGTTTTTGGTCAATACAAAGAGTATACAATTTTTCTTCGCAGCTGGCAAGGCTCGGGAGATCGGAACGGACGTCGAAATAGAGCGCCGCATCCCCGCCGACCTCTCTCAGACTGGGGATATCCGCGGCCGCCACCGGCACTCCCTGACTCATCGCTTCCAGCATCGGGATGCCGAATCCCTCATAGAGCGACGGGAGCGCGAATATCGTGGCAAGGCGTATCACGTGAGGCAAGTCCTCCTGATCGATGAACCCGGGGAAGAGCACCGCGTCTCCGAGACCGTGCGCGGCGATGGCCCGATCGATGGCCTGGTCGGTATGGCGGGCAGCGCGATTTCCGACGAGTACCAGCCCCATATCCGGCAGCCGCTTGCGAAGCGACGCGAACGCCTCGATGAGAAACGGGATATTCTTGCGCGGCTGCAGCGTCCCGACGGCGATGATGAACCGTTCCGGCAGGCGGTATTTCTCCCTGGTCGCGCGATCTCTCGCCTGGTCTTCCGGAACCGTCTCGAGGAACTCCTCCCCTATCGCGTTCGGGACGACGGCGATCTTGTCCGGATCGATGCCGTAATACCTGACGATCTCGTCTCCGGTGAACCGCGATGGAACGATGACGCACGCGGCCCGCCTGAGCGAACGCGGAATGAAGAGCGACAAGAAGAGGCGGTCGGACCAACCGATCAGCTCCGGATGCGCCCGGAAAGAGACGTCATGGATATGCACGGCTATCTTGGTCCGGCGCGGCACGCACAGCGGCAGGATATACTGCGTGTGGAAGACGTCGATATGATTCTGAAAGAGATACTTCGGCAACACGAAGAGATTCCAGACGAAACGGTTTTTCGCGGGAAGCGAGACTATCCCGACGTTTTCCTGTCCGGCGCATCCGAGCCGGAGAGAGAGCGTCCGCAGCTTCTCGGCCACGGTTTCATCCGTCAGCAGGACATACCGGCTCTCTCTGTCTTGTTTCAGCGCTTCTTTCGTCAGATGGAAAAACACCATCTCGTCTCCGGTACGTTTTTTCCCCAACAGGCGGATGTCGATGGCGATCGTTTTTTCAGCTTTTATCATAGGAGGTTTCAGGAGTGATCAGCAGAAACGCCAGAAAGACGAAGAGCCAGCCGAGAAACAGTCCGGAATTGAAAAGATTGAAGACGGTCGCGGAAATGACCGTGGAAAAAAGTATGAGCGCAAGCGAGGATCGCTTTCTTAAGCCGAGGTACAGCCATTTGCCAGCCAAGCCGACCCAGAACGCGACAAAAGCGAGCGCTCCGATGACACCGGCGCCAAGCCAGACCTCAAGAAAGATATTGCTGGCATTCAGTCCCGCTCCCCCGCCCGCATCGTTACGCGAGTCCGCTGACGAAGCGTTTCGGGCAGGCCGCCCGTCTGTCCCGAGATACTCCGAAATGACGCCGAATCCGACACCGGCGAACCAGTGTGCCCGTATGATACCGACGACCTTCCCATATATGCCCTGACGGATATCCACATTCGGATCGTTTCGGGATATTTCCGTCACATACGCTCCTGCCGCCCGTTTCGCCGCGATGTCTTCGAGACGGATATGCTCACAGCCATACCCGGCCAACGCTTCCAGGGAATCTATCCTGTCCGGAAGAGAGACTGCTTGTCCGCACGCGATGGTTATTTTCTGATCTCCGGAAACGACACTCTTGCTACGATCGAGCAAATCGAATGGAGTCAAGCCCGATATATATACCAGAAGAAGCGCCGCACAGAACGGGAGACTGATGAAGAGTTTCACGAAAAAAGCTCTTTTCAGGATCTGCGTGTTCCGCCAGTAGAGCGCGTCGAAAATCCCTCTCTGCCAGCCGAATATGAGGAGCGCCGATGCCAGTCCCGCAAGCGCCGCGAGCCATGCGCTCCGGCTGACACTCAGGATGAGCGCCGTAAAACCGAAGAAGAGCAGCACGGAAAAAATGACCCGGGCCGTTCTGAGAGGAGCGTATCTCGAGACGAGCGCTGGAGAGACGATGAGCGCGCCAAGCGCCGTGATGATCGCCGCGAGATAGCCGCCGAGCCAATCCGCCTCCGAAAATGTCGCATTGGGCCGTCCCGCCATCACTTCCAGGCTTTCTCTGCCGGAGAGAAAGAGGATATTCTGCAGTATGGCATAGCAGGAAACGACCAGGAAAGAAGAGAAAAGGAACGGCAGAAGCATCCGCGCGTCATCGGTCGAGCGTACGAAGAGACGGCAGACGAAGTACAGGCAGATGAAGGAAGCCAGGATGACGCTCAATGCGAGAGCCGCAGCTTGGTCATCGCTCATGAGTGCGGAAAAAAATGAGCTCACTCCGAAAACTATCAGGAGGACGTCCCAGATATTCGGAACGAATTTTTCCAGAGGAAAACGTCCGAGCGCCAGACGGACGGCGAGCGCGAGTACGATCAGCGCCAAAAGCCACTGGTACGGACGTATCATAATGCCGAAGCCTGCCGGCGCGATACTGATGATCTCATACGGCAGCATCCCGATAAGGAGGAGAAACGCCCAGCCCGGCCGGTACAGGGCGCAGAGGAATCCGATGAAGGAGAAAAAAGCGAAATTGACCGGATCGAGCGGCAGCGTCGCCGTGAAAGAAAGCGCGATCAGAGCGGCTCCGGCGAGCGTATTGAAGAGCACCAGCGACAGCTTGTTCATGCTCCATCCGAATGGCAGGCGGAAATCAGGTGACATACGTTTATTCCAATGTGGCTAATGTTTTTTCCGTGAAGCTCTTCCAGCTGAATTGTACCGCTTGAGGGGCGCTTCGGGCAATGAGCGATCCGCGCAGCGTCTCGTCTGTCAGCAGCCGCTCCATCTGCGCCGCCATCTCTTCGGCATTCTCCGGATCGACGTAGAGAACGGCGTCCCCGCCCACTTCCGGCAGCGACGATGTCCCGGAAACGAGAGCCGGCACGCTCATCCGAAGCGCCTCGAGCACCGGCAGGCCGAATCCCTCATACAGCGACGGGTAGACGAAAAACAGCGCGCCATGATAGAGGGCAGGCAGATCTTCATCCGGTACGAATCCGAGCAGCTTCACTTTTTCTTGCAATCCCAACTCTTCCACTAGGCCTCGTACATCCGTTGCCAGCTTATTATTTTTATCAAAAACCTTCCCACTGATCACAAGCGGCGGAACTTCTTTCCTTGACTGCTGACCGGCATTCGTTGTCTGTTGTCTGTTAACGGTTAACTGTTGATACGCCCGTAACAGCGTCTCCGCGTTCTTGCGGATCTCGAGTCCCCCGCCATGATAGATATAGCCGGAATGCAGATCATATTTCTTCAGAACATCAGCGGCCGCTTCCGCAGTGATGACTCGGGAAAACCGCGGCGCGACATCGAGAAAGGCGACCGATATCTTTTCGACGGGGATATCCAGCGCGCGCATCAGATCGCTTTTCGTGTGTTCCGATATCGCCACGATATGATCGGCCGCGCGGATGCCCCGTTCCACCGCCTTCCAGTGCCATGTCTGCCGCATGTTCCCGAGATACTGCGGAAACAGCCGCGGAATGATATCGTGGACTACCATCGTGTGCCGTATCGTTTTTTGCTGACCGCTGACCGTTGACTGAAAAATGGTCGATGACTGATAGAGGCTGAGGAAAGCGTCGCAGCCGTCTTTCGCCGCTTCGCGCGCCGCCTGTTTCTCCCAAAGCATCTTCCTGATCAGATCGTCGCGCTTCCAGAACGGCAGGAAGACGCGCATATGGAAATTCTCCGGCAACGAAAAGTCAAGTCCCGGCTCCTCCTCGCAATACAAAAAGAATTCCGAGTTTTGACATTTGGAATTTGAATTTTGACATTCCGCTAACTTTTGTAAAAAGTTAGCGGTCACCTGCCCGATCCCGGTTCCCGGCTTGCGCAGAAATGAGGCGTTGATTCCGATTTTCATAATGCTTCCATTATACCAAGGAATGAAAAAACTACGAACCCGCGGGTTCCTGATTGCCAATGTCCCCCGTTTTTTGTACAATGGTACGTATCAACCGCATATTGTCCTAAAGGCCTCACTATGAGTCAGAAAGCAAAGACGGTCGCTGTCGTCGGGCTCGGGTATGTCGGATTGCCGCTTGCCATACGCGCCAAAGAACGGGGCTATGATGTCATCGGTTTCGATACGGATGCGAAGAAAATCGCCCTTTTGCAAAGCGGCAGAAGCCCCATCAAGGACGAGTTTCTCGAAAAAAACCTCCCCGAGCATCCTTTCGATGCGACTACCAATCCAGCGAAGCTCTCATCGGCCGATATCATCCTCATCTGTGTGCCGACTCCGGTCGACGAGAAATTCTATCCGGATCTCATGCCGGTCATCTCCGCTTCCGCGCTGATCGCCAAGCATGCCAAGAAAGGCGCGCTCGTCGTGCTCGAATCCACCGTCAACCCGGGCGTCAGCGAAGAAGTCGTCAGGCCGATCTTCGAAAAAGCCGGGTTCACCGTAGGCTCGGACATCTACCTCGCCCACTGTCCCGAACGCATCAACCCCGGCGATCCGAAATGGAACGTCACCAACATCCCGCGCGTCGTCGGGTCATTCGACGAGACCGGGCTCGGCATGGCGTACGATTTCTACGTTTCGATCGTCGACGGTGAGATCCGCAAGATGCGCTCCATCCGCGAAGCCGAAGCCGTCAAGATCGTGGAGAATTCCTTCCGCGATATCAATATCGCGTTCGTCAACGAGCTCGCCCGCTCTTTCGACGTGCTCGGCATCGATGTGAAAGACGTGATACTCGGTGCCGCGACCAAGCCGTTCGCCTTCATGGCGCACTTTCCTTCGTGCGGCGTCGGCGGCCACTGCATCCCGGTCGATCCCTACTATCTCATCGAGCGCGCCAAGCAGTCGGGCTTCGATCACAAGTTCCTGAAAATCGCGAGAGAGATCAACAACAGCATGCCGGCATATACCGTGGAGCTCCTGCAGGACGCGCTGAATACCGCCAAGCTGCCGCTCAATGGCACGAGAATCGGCGTTCTCGGGCTGGCGTACAAGGCGAATATCGACGACCTGCGCGAATCTCCCGCTTTCAAGGTCATAGAACACCTGAAAAAGCATCACGCCGAGGTGGAAGTCTTCGACCCGCACGTCACCAGCCGCTCGACGACGCAGTCTCTCGAGGATCTGCTCGGCAAATCCCAGGCGCTCGTACTCGTGACCGATCACAAGGAATTCAAGGAATCTATCACACCGGAGCTTCTGAAGAAACACGGCATCAGGGTCATCATCGACGGCAAAAACTGTCTCGACAAGCAATTATTCGAAAAATCAGGTATCATCTATAAAGGCATCGGCCGATAACATATGATCTTCTCCCTCCTCAAGCTCGTCGTCTGGCTCGCGGGCATCGCGGTGATCGCCTATTTCGCCCTGCCCTATGTCGGCTACGAGGTCAATCTGAATTACTGGAACGAGCGCAAGGACGTCTGCCAGGAGAAACTGACCCAATGCCGGAAAAATCTGCTTATGGGCGGTCTCGACGGAGCGAAAGAACAATGCGATTTCCAGTGTATCGACCCGTCCATATTAATCAGGAAAAAATGACACGCGTATGAGGCTTATCGTCAATCTCCCGGCTTTCAACGAAGAGGAGAAAATCAGCGGCACCATTCAAAAAATTCCGCGTCACATCGATGGCATCGACGAAGTGCTCACACAGGTGATCGATGACGGATCGCAGGACAAGACGGTCGCTGTCGCCAAGGCTGCCGGCGCGGATTTCGTGTATTCGAACGGCGTCAATCGTGGTGTCGGCAAGACATTCCGCGTCGCCGTGGAGCGCGCGCTCGAGAACGGCGCCGACATCATGGTGAATATCGATGCCGACGGGCAGTTCGATCCTCTCGACATCGGAAAACTCATCCGTCCGATCCTCGACGGGCAGGCCGATATGGTGAGCGCCGACCGTTTCTCCCTGCGTACGGCGAAAAATATCCCGTGGATCAAGGACGTGCTCAACCGGTTCGCCGCGAACATCATCGGCCGCTTCATGAACGCGTCGATTTCCGATCTCACCTGCGGTTTCCGCGCCTACAACCGTGAGACGATGCTGCGTCTCAATCTCCCTGGCGACTACACCTACACGCAGGAAGTGATCATCGACGCGCTCGGAAAAAACCTGAAAGTATCGTGGATACCGGTCGCGGTGACGTATTTCGAAGGCCGCAAATCGCGCGTCGTCAAAAGCATCGCGAGCTACGTCAACAACAGTTTCCGCATCATCCTGAAAGCGGTGCGCGATGTCCGTCCGATGAAGTTTTTCGGCATTCCGGGACTCTGCCTGATACTGCTCGCCCTCATAGTCTTCATCGGCTTCCTCTGCTTCTACTTCCAGGATTTCAAGATCTCCCCGTATCGCAATTACCTCCTGTTTTCGGCGGTGACATTCCTCATCGGCCTGCAGTTTGTCGTCTTCGCGCTCATCGCCGATATGATCAAGTCCAACCGCAAGCTCACCGAGGATCTGATGTATCTCGTGAAAAAGGAGAAATATTCTAAAAAATAACCAATCACCAAATTCCAAGATACAAGGAATAATCAATGACCAATTTCCGAATAGTTAATTCATGCTTGACTTTTGGTGATTGGAAATTGAAATTTCTTGGTGATTGGCACTTGGTTATTGGTACTTATTTTATGCGCATCTTGTTTATATCTAGGGCTTACCCACCGATCATAGGCGGCATCGAGAACCAGAATCGCGCGCTGTCCGTGTGGCTCGGACGACTCGCTTCCGTCACGACGATCGCCAACCGTCACGGCAAGAAGATGCTGCCGCTGTTTCTTCCGTACGCGACGGCAAGGGCTCTGGTTACCGCCTATCGCTATGATGTCGTACTGCTCGGCGACGGGGTGCTCGCCATCGTCGGATTTCTCATCAAGCTCCTCTACCCGAAAAAACCGGTGGTGGCAGTCGTGCATGGACTCGATCTGATGTACGGGAATGCCCTCTATCAGGCATTCTGGATGAAGCGCTTTCTCCCTTCGCTCGATATGCTGATCGCCGTAAGCGGCGAAACCCGTGCCGCCGCCATCGCGCAAAATATCCCGGAATGGAAGATCGCCGTCATCAGGAACGGCGTCGAAACGGAGGCGTTCCGAGGAGAGTATGAGAGGACGGATCTGGAAAAGCTACTCCATGAAAACCTTGCCGGGAAGTGCGTGCTTCTGACCACCGGACGCCTCGCCAGACGCAAGGGAGCCGCCTGGTTCATCCGCGCCGTGCTGCCGCGGTTGCCGCAGACGATAGTCTATGTTCTCGCCGGCGCCGGACCGGAAGAAGAGAATATCAGAACCGCCGTGCAGAAGACAGGAGTCAACAACCAGGTAAGAATACTTGGCCATGTCACTGACGCAGAACGCAATCTCCTCTTGCATACGGCAGATATTTTCATCCAACCGAACATCCGTGTCCCCGGAGACATGGAGGGGTTCGGCATCGCGGTCATCGAAGCCGCCGCCTGCAAACGGCCGGTCGTCGCCTCGAATCTGGAGGGACTGAAGGAAGCCATCTGCCATGATGAGAACGGCGTCCTCGTCGAGCCGGAAAATCCCGAGGCTTTTGCAAAAGCCATCCTCTCGCTCATCGAAAATGCGGATGAACGTTGGGCATTGGGAGAACGGGCGCTCCGATATACCGAAGAACATTATCATTGGAATATCATCGCGCGACTCTATATCGAGACCCTGAACAGACTCATCGAGAAAACCAGATAAACTATGCATCCGCTCATCAGCACATCTCTTTTCTTCATCGCTTCCGGGATCCTCCTGTTCCTGCCGGGATGGGTGATACTTCGCGCATTTTTCGGCAAGCACGGTCCGCTCGCCGCTTTCGAGACGTTTCTCTTTTCTTTCGGTCTGAGCATCGGGCTCATCGATTTTCTGATGATCGTCATCGGGAAATCCGACATGGCGCTCGACATGTTCTCGCTGGCCGCGGGGATGGCCGTATCTCTCGTCGCGCTCTCGGCGATGGCGTCCGTGATACGCCTGCTGAGAAAGAACGCGGCCGGACCAGGCATAGAGAACCGCGATCAGGCGTTCATGTTCAGCAAAAGACAGGGATGGCTCTTCATCATTCTCATCGCGCTCACCATACTGATCAAGGTCATCTATCTCACGCATGCGGTGCTGCCGACCGCGACCGATCTCGGCCACCATATGTACTGGTCCAAGCTCATCGCGACGACCGGGACGCTCCCCTCCTATGCCAAACAGGAGATCATCACCGCGGCCGATGACACTTACCGGATCACCACCCCGGAACCGATCGCTGATTTCATCATCGGCGAACACCTGCCGTTCGCAGCTCTCAATATCTTCACCGGTCTGGATTTCCTCTCCGCGTTTCCGGTGCTCTTGCTGTGGCTTGTCAATATGCTCGGCCTGTTCGCGATGTTCGCGCTCGCGCTGCGACTCGCATCGGACATACGGAGTCCGCTCTTCTCCGGACATATCTTCACCCCGCAGAATATCGCGCTGTCCGTATTGTTTTTCTTCGGTCCGCTCTATACGCTCGCCTCGCCGCAGGCCAAATTCGTCTCCGGCGGCGTCGTCGGCAACACGTTCGGCAACTTCTTCATCCCGCTCATCATTCTCGCCTACTACCGCGCGTTCAAGGAAAAGAGCTCTGCCTTTCTCGCTCTCGGATTCTTTCTGACGTTCACTCTCGCCTACACCCATCATCTGAGCGTATTCATACTCCTGTTCGCGCTCATAGCCTCGGCATTCGCCTACCTTCTCTTCCGCTACGATGCTTTGGGAGAAACGCTCCGCTCGTGGTGGAAAATCCTCTTCTCTCCCGCACCGCTCCTGACCGTCATCTTCGCCTGTATCTTCTTTTTCGCTATCGCGATGCCCGCCTATATCGAGACGAATGCCGTCGGGACCGCTATCGGAACGCCGACCAAGACGACGCGCACCGGACTCACATTCCTGCAGATCACCTTCTCCTCCGGCGAATCCCGCGTCGCCTTGGGTCTGGCCGGTCTTGCCGGGCTTCTCGCTTGCGTATCGCGCAGACGCTATGCGATGGCGTTTCTCTCCGGCTGGAGCATCGTCCTGCTCATCATGACGCTCGAACCGGGATGGCTCTTCATCGATATCCCGTCCAATCGCATCGGCGCATATCTCTCATTCCCGCTCGGTATGCTCGCCGCTTTCGCCGCTATCGCGTTCTTCGCCTCTCTTCGTACGGTATCATCCGGACTGCGCCTGCCGCATCTCCTGTTCCTCGCCACCAGCTTCTCGCTGTTCGTGTTTTCCATAGGCAGCGGGTCATTCGACAACAGCCAGACGCTCTTGCCGAAAAGCAAAGCCTTCGATACGGTGCAGACATTCGCGGCATCACGCTATCTCAAAGAGCAGAGCTCGCCGGAAGATATCATCCTCAAAGATCACAACTACATCGTCGCCGATGCATGGATGAAGCTCTTTTTCCTGCGCGACTACGCCTACCCTCTCTCGCGCGGATTCTTCAAGCGCTATGAGGACAATCCCTCACGCGAACAGTGCACGCTCCTGATGATTTCCGTGCCCAATACCCCCCGCGGAGAAAAATGCTACAATGAGCTCGGCGTCGATCTCATCGTCGTCAATCCGCATTTCGACGCGACACAGTTCGAGAAGTCGCAGAAATTCTCCCGCATCTATGTTTCCGACAATATCCACATATATGAACGCAAGAAATAACCTCATATCACACACATACACTTTTTACGCAATTGCGTAAAAAGTGTTGTCTGACAAATGGCAGAATTTTATGACACAGAAACGTCTCATTTTTATTTCCTCGGCACTGTTCGTCGCCGGTTCGGCATTCCTTTTCTGGCAGAATGAGCGCGAACTGGATCCCGACAGAGGGAAAAACTGGTGGGTCGTTTCTTTCGCTTCACCGCAAGATCCGGCCGATCTCTCCTTTACGATAGAGAATCACAGCGATCAGGAGGAGTTCCGCTATGAGATCATCGCGGGCAAAACCGTTCTCACGCGCGATATTTTTTCCGTACGGCGGGGAGAAACGCTAACCATCAACCCGCCGCTTTCAGCGAAAACCGCCGAACGCACAACTGTCACAACCAGCGCAGGAAAAGAAAAGAAGGAAATATACAGATAAGCAATTTATTTGCTGATACAGAGCATACTCATATGCTAGAAAAAATACAGGGTATTGTGAAAGATCATAATATTGGATTGGATCAGTTGGCAATTCACATAGCCAAAGAGATCAGAAACGAAAAACAGATCTCTACTGACGAAAAGCGGAAACTCTTCGGGTTGGTGCGTTCATGGAAAGAATACGCCAGCGACAACGCCATAGATCATAATGACCTTCTGCAAGTCAGGTATCACCTTCTTCGTTTTTCCAAAAAATACTTCACGCCGTTGCATGAGCTTGCCGACGAAAAGAAACCGGAGATACTGTGCGCGGATATAAGGAATCTGTCGTTACCAGACAATACGCCGCTCGTTGATCATCTCGAAAGCTCCATTGGGCGCGGAGTATGCGAGGATACGCATATCGCGATATACGGCGGTATCGCTCGGTTGGCTTTGAAGCTGCATGTCGCGAACCAAAATGATAATTTTAACGGCGCGCTCATAGAGTCCGAACTCCCGATAAATGACGTAGACATAGTGGCAGACGATATCGATGCCGCCCATAAATACAGATCGGGCATATCTGGAACGCGCGTTATCGATGATATCGAAGAATACAAAGATACTTACTTTTCTACCGTCGATTACACTATGAATCAGGCACTGATCCATGGCAGAGAGCTGCTTTTTTCAGCACAGGCATATTCGGATGTCAAACAAGGCGTGCTGCATATTTCCGAAAAAAACGAGACTCTATTCAATCCAGATTCGGTGAGGTTAAAAGATGGTAAGATATTTATCACGTCAAAGGGATTCTATCGTGCGTTATGCTATCTTTTGCGAGATAAAGCGAGAGTGATGGATATACACACCGATAACCTCATTGCGCTGAATAAGAATAACTACCAGTGGGCAGGCCCATTACTAAAATTGTTAAATATAAAAGAAAAAGAACGGAGGGATACCGCTATCAGCAGATGGCTGGCGCTCGCACAATCTCTCAGTGCAACACAGGCCAGCCACCCAGCAGAGTTTTTGCAAGAAATTATAGAACACAACCCACATATAGTTAATTTTGATTTCGCGACAGAAAAAGATGATGAGGCGGAAATAAGATGGATAATAAACCAATTTCTCAATTCAGGACTGAGAACCGTCTTTTCTCATAAGCAAAATTATCCCGACAGCATGAGTGATGATACGCAAAGAATTGATATCGCCACACTGCATTATCAAAAACACGATCTTCGAGAGTTTTTTACATTGATAAACAATACGTTTAAAAACGCCCCAACCATGTGACTTCAATGTAATATTGAAAATTCCTTTTATGTTACACAAGAACATCCTCCTGGCAACCAGACCGCTCGTACCGCCCTGGGATGAAGCCTCCAAAAACTTCGCTTATTTTTTGGGCAAAGAGATCAGAGATAATGAGCTGACACTTCTGACGACGAAAGAATCGCTCACGGGACTGCCGGCAAGCGTCCGCCAAGAATCTATCTTTTCGAGCGGTCATTTTTCGCTCAAAGCGAAATACGAGCTTCTGCGGTACCTCCGCAAAGCGCGCGGACAATTCGATGTGACCCACTATCTCTTCACGCCGACGAAACAAAATACCGGCCTGATCCGCTGGCTTGCAAGACCGACACATGGAAAAACCGTCCAGACCGTCGCCACGCTCCGCGATGACCTCTACTCGCCTGAAGAGTTGAGACAGCTCCTCTTTGCCGACCGGATCGTCACCTACACCGACCGCTCCAAACAGACATTGGAACACTTGGGATTTCGCAATGTTACCCGAATTTATCCCGGCGTCGACCTCGAACGCTACCAGCCGCAGCCGAAAAATCAGGAAATCCTGACACGCCTCGGATTCGCAGCAGAACACTTCATCGTCGTCTATCCCGGAGAATACGTGCGTCTCGGGGCGACTGATATGCTGACGGAGGCATTCGTGGATTTCTTCAAGAAACACCCCGGTACCGATATCCGCTTCGTCTTCGCCTGCCGCGTGAAGAACGACGCTGATGCGAAGAAAAAAGAAGAGGTCCGCAAACGTTTCGCCGATGCCGATCTTCTCGGATACGTCGCCTTCTCGGACACCATTTCCGATATGCCGGCGCTCTACAACTCATCTGATCTCGTCGTTTTTCCGGTCGAGAATCTTAGGGGGAAATTCGATGTGCCCCTCGTCATCATCGAAGCCTACGCATGCGGAAAGCCCGTCATCCTCTCTGATTTACCGCAGTTCGCAGAGTTTTCAAATTCCAACATTTGTGTTACCATCCCCAGAGGTTCAAGTGAAAAATTAATCGAATCAGTGGCTCATCTGAAGCAAAATGTATCAGAACGGCATCATCTCGGCGGAAACGCCCGCCACTTCGTCGAAAACCATTTCGATCTCAAAAACACCGCAAAGCAGTACGAGGAAATATATGCCTCGCTCTAAAATTCCAAATATCCTGTAGGTTTTCTGAAACTTTCCTTTTTTCTTCCTCTGGTCTCTGGCGGTAACATTTTTGACGAGTGAGTCGGTAACGGTCGAGCGTGACGGATGGTCTCGACAGGACAGCTCCCTGTTCGACAGAACGAGTCAGAAATGTTCGACGGAGACCATGGAATGAAAAAAGGAACTTCAGAAAACTCAACGAAAAACTATGTCCGACAATATAACCAGACTTTCCTCGCACAAAAGCGAATGGAAGACCGACAAAATGAACGTGCCGGTCGTTTTTCATATCCAAGAAACGCTGATGCCGGTACAGGCGACAATGGATCAGCTGGAGAGCGTCGCTTCCAGTGATGCTGTGTTCCATCATATCGCCGCTATGGCCGACGTGCATTCGAAACCCGGACGCAAGAACGCCACCGGCACCACCGTCACCTCGGAAAAATACATCCTTCCACAGGTGAACGACTCCGATCCGGCCTGCGGTATGCGGCTCGTGAAAACCGATCTCGACGATACCAATACTACGCCGGAGGACATCGAGAAACTTTTCCAGGCGCTCATCCCGCGCATCCCGACCAAAGCCTATGTCGGCACCTATCTCCCCTTCCGCGTCATCGTCGATATCTGCCGCAAAGGCATCCAGCCGCTCATCGACCATCTCGGCATCAAGACCAAAAACGAGACGACAAACTGCCTCGAGCGCGGGAACTTCTTCGATACCGAACAATCCCGCACAGATATCTTCAATGTCATACCGAAACTTTTTCTCTTCTTCGCACAGTTCCGATCCGGCATCCTCGGCGCGGCCGGCAATCATTTCCTCGACCTGATGAAGGTGACCGATATCATCGACGAAGAAACCGCCACAAAATTCGGCCTCCGCAAAGGACAGTATCTCTTCATGGTGCACTGCGGCTCCGGCATCCTCGGCCAGTACACGATGTATATGTACACCGCCAAAAAACGCGAGCATCTCTCGCAGGCCATCATGGTCACTCTGGGACGATTGTTCTTCTTCACGCCGTTCAAAAAAACTATCAATGCCATCGCGGCCAAGATCCGCGCCTATGATTTCGGCCGCAAGGAAGAACTCTTCACGTATGATGGCGATGGCGAGGACGGCAAACTCTATATGGCGGCGCGCAATGCCTGTTCGAACTTCGCCCATGCCAACCGTGCCGTCATTACCCACAATGTCGGCGAGACAATCAAGAAAGTCCTCGGCCGCGACCCAGAGATGGAACTCCTCTACGATATGCCTCACATCCTCGTTTCGAAAGAGCGACACTACGATAAGGATATCTGGGTGCACCGAAACGGCACTAGCCGAGCTTACGGGCCATCGCGGATGGCCGATCATCCGATTTTTCGCGAAACCGGCGAACCGGCATTCATCCCGTCTTCGATGAGCACCGAGGCCTATCTCTGCGTCGGAACCGATGGCAATGAATCGAGTTTCTATTCCTGCAATCATGGCGCCGGCAAATCTACCGGGGATACCGATACGGTTGTTCCGCACAATAAAGCTGAACTCGACAAAAAACTCAAAGCAAAGGGCGTCACGCTCTACAATGGCCGCTCATCCAAGGTGATCGAGCAGGATTCTTCGCACTACAAACGCATCGAAGATGTCATCGAAAGCGTCACCGAAAACAATATCGTCAAACCAGTCGCTACAATGCAACCGATCTCGGTGATCATGTATTAAGTATTGTATTCTCTTCTGCCTGCACATTACTATCGCTGATAGTCACTACTTCACATTGACCTATTGGAATATCATATTCTCTGGTTTTTTGGTTGAACCTGTTCCCACAAACAGTCATTACAGCCCCAGTTATGGCTTTCCTGCCTCAAAAACATTCTCCACCTCGACAATCTCCCAAAAATGGAGCTCCATTTTTTGAAAATTATCAAATACCACCAAATTTTTTTCCTTTTTTTGCTTCCCATTCAGCATCAGCAGCCACTATTTCTTCCTGCGTTATGCCTAAATCTAAACATTTTTGCCTAAGTGTCAGAACACGTTCCCTTACGCTCCTTTGTAATTCTTCTTTCG
Source organism: Patescibacteria group bacterium (assembly GCA_038078615.1). Taxonomy (GTDB): domain Bacteria; phylum Patescibacteriota; class Minisyncoccia; order Moranbacterales; family UBA1568; genus UBA1568. The sequence continues at coordinate 42,425 of JBBTWT010000003.1, forward strand.
CCTCCCCAATTTTTTCTCGAGGTATGTCAGCTGATATTCGAACATTTCTGACTCCTCCGAGCACTTTTTCTTCAAACTGAAGAGCAAGATCTTCATCTCCAGCTATCATTAGCTGTTCTAACGCCGTCCGTTTTAACTCCTCCTGTGAAGGCCATTCGAATCGATTCATAAATTTTTTTATTAAGTTATTATCATAACGTAATAGCCTATTTATACACGAATTAATTGTAAAAGTACCTATAATATCCCAACACAATAGCATTATACCCAAAAAACGCTTTAAATGCTAGTATTATGAGTATGAAATTCATCACTTTTTCCGGAGTCGACGGGTCGGGAAAGTCAACTCAACTCGCGCTCTTGCGGGAAAAACTGGAACGCGAGAACTGGAACGTCGCGTATTTTCACGCGATCGATTTCTCGCTGGTAAACCAGCTCGCAAGAACCAAGAACCAAAATCCAATCACCAAAAATACTCAGGATCAGGATACTGGAAAATCGAAAACATCGGCATCATGGTGTACTATCTTCCTACGGAAAATGTTCCTCCTCATCGATCTGATACGGTTTCGTTTTTATTTGAAACGGCTGAAACGCGAGAATTGCGACTATCTCCTCTCCGATCGCTATTTCTACGACTCCATCGTCAACATCGAGTACCTCCAATCCGCCGATTTCGCTTTCATCACTCATCACTCATCACTCATCACTCATCCGGACACGGCCCTGTATCTCGATATTTCCCCGGACACTATCATGTCGCGCGAGCGCGCCCCGGAACAAGGCATCGAGTACCTCCGTGCCAAACAGGGACTCTTTCAACAGAAAATCAAAGACTGGAATATGATCGTCATCGACGCACACGGAAAAAAAGAAGATATTTTCAATTCCATCCTGAAAGCTATAAGCCAAAAGCTGTAAGCTGTTTTTATTTATGAAAAACTTCTCTTCCGCGCTCGTGTGGCTTACGGTCTCCGAGATCATCTACAATATTTCCGGCTATGTCATCCATTCGGCTGCCGGACGCATCTTAGGACCCGAAGAATACGGCCGGTTCGGACTCACCGTGACCTTGACCACGATGATCATCATTCTCATCGGCAACGGCATCCCGACCGCCATGTCGAAGTATCTGAGCGAGGTGTTCGAGAGCGCCCCGGAAAAGATATACGGCATCAAGCGTTCCGCTGCGAAACTCCAACTCATCCTGATGAGCTCTGTGACGATAGCATTTTTCCTCCTGGCACCGGTATTTGCCGCACTCCTCCGCGATCCGAGCCTGACCCCCTTGTTCCGGCTTTCTTCGCTCATCATCCCCGCGTTCGCAGCGGCATCGTTTTATTTCTATTATTTCACCGGCCTGCACTTTTTCCGGATGCAAGCGATACTGAAAACGTTCCGCGCATTCGCGCGCGTCGGTTTCATCGTGATACTCGCATACCTCTTCAGCACAGAAGGCGCTATCAGCGGCTACATCCTCGCGCCGCTTCTGATATTCGTCATCGGCTTCGTCTGCGACGGCATCCTCACTAGAAAGTATTTCCCTGCCGCGCATGAGAACAAGGCTGATTCCGCATTCTCGATGAGAACCATCCTCCAGTACGCCGGGCCGCTCACCCTGTTCCTTCTGTTCTATGAATTCATCCTCACTCTCGACCTCTACTTCGTGAAAAGCCTCCTCCAAAGCGACTACCTCACCGGCATCTACAACGCCGCTATCACCGTCGGCCGCATTCCCTACTATCTTTTCTACGCGCTCGCCATCATCCTGCTCCCGGCCATTTCCAAATCAACATCGGAAAACGATTCTCTCGCGACAAAAAACCTCGTCGAGAAATCCCTGCGCCTCCTGATATTCCTTCTCTTCCCGATGGTCACGCTGCTCATCGCCTATGCGCCGCAAATCCTCCATATCTTCTACGGTGCCAGGTACGCGGCCGCGGCTCTGCCGATGCAGGTCTTCGCCATCGGAGTCGGCTTCCTCACGGTTTTTTATGTCTTGAGTTTCACCCTCAATGGCGCCAACCTCGTCAAAATCCCACTGAAACTCGCGTTTTTCGGATTTCTCGGTATGATCGCGCTCAACTTCATCCTCATACCTCGGTGGGAACTGGTGGGCGCCGCCCTCGCGACAACCATCGTCTCTTGTATTCTGATGATACGTATCCTCATCTACGTGAAGATGCATTTTCACACCCACATCTCGCTCAAGACACTCATCTTCGCTTCTCTCGGCGCCGTGATCATAGGGATAGCCGCGCGCTATTTGCCTCACGGGACATATGACTTCATGCTTTTCGGAACTATCCTCTTCTTCGCCTATTTCGGACTTCTCAAGCTTTTCGGCGAGCTGACTGAAGAAGATTTAAAACCGTTCAAAAAGATTTTTCGGAAACAAACCTCGACTGATTGACATTTCTTCGGGAATCCTCTAGATTGACCCCATCAAGCCTGATAGGTTTGTTTGTTGTATCCACCTCAACGTATAGGAGATTCATCAATGAGTACGTTTACATCCAAAGTATTTCCAACTAAGGTCATCCAGTTGGCTGGTACCAAAGAAACCATCGTTTGTGGCGGTCGCGATCAATTTCCTCTCCTGGTCAAGGGATTCCATGGAAAGAACAATATAGGTGTCATCGGCTGGGGCTCGCAAGGTCCCGCCCAAGCCATGAACCTACGTGACTCGCTTCGCGGCACCAACATCAGGGTGAGAGTCGGCTTGCAAGCAAGACGGTAGCCCTTCGCGGGACAAGGCAAGGGCAGCCGGTTTCAACACGGAAAATGGTACGCTGGGTGAGATGTACAGCGTCATCAGTCAATCAGACATCGTCCTGTTGCTCATTTCCGATGCCGCCCAGGCCGAAAACTGCCAAGCTATTTTCTCTGCCATGAAAAGCGGCAGCGTACTCGGGCTCTCACATGGTTTTCTCATAGGTCACCTGAAAAACATCGGCGTAGCCTTGCCTAGCCACATCAATGTGATCGGGGTATGTCCAAAAGGTATGGGGGTGTCAGTCCGACGGCTCTATGAACAGGGCACGGAAATAAACGGCGCCGGCATCAATTGCAGCTTCGCGGTAGAGCAAGATATCGAAGGTGCCGGAAAAATGACTGACATCGCTCTCGCATGGGCCATCGCTATTGGTGCCCCCTACGTTTTTCAGACGACGCTCAAGGATGAATACATCAGCGATCTTTTCGGGGAGCGCGGCATCCTTCTCGGTGGCCTCCATGGCATCGTCGAAGCACTGTATCGCCGTTTTTCTGAAAAAGACCCCTTCCACAGCTGTAGCCTTGCATTTCACCAGTCGGTGGAAAATATCACCGGTGTAATCAGCCACCATATTTCGCAAGCCGGACTCATCGACCTCTACGATAAGCTGGATGAGCAAGGTAAGAGAGTGTTCGAGAGGATATACGCCAGCGCCTATGGGCCAGCGTACGTTCTCCTCGAGGAGATCTATGACGAGGTCAGTAGCGGAAACGAAATCCGCAGTGTCATCATGGCCGGTCAAAGATTGAAGCAATACCCCATGAGCGAAATTGGCAACACAGCCATGTGGCGAATCGGTGAGAGGGTACGAGCCGATAGATCATCTGTGGTACCCGTTGTCAACAAGTTCACTGCCGGCTTGTACTGTGCTGTCATGATGGCGCAGGTCGACGTGTTAATAAAAAACGGCCATTGCATGAGCGAGGTGTGCAATGAATCCATCATCGAGGCGACGGATTCGCTCAACCCATACATGCATGCCAGGGGCATCGCGTATCTGGTGGACAACTGCTCCACCACGGCACGACTTGGGGCACGCAAATGGGCACCGCGTTTCGAAGCGATGATAAACCAGGAAGTTTTTGTCGCGTACGACAGTCATGTAGACCGAAAGCCTATCGAGGCTTTCCACAGTCATCCGGTACATGAAGCGCTCGCCGTATGCGCAGAGCTTCGTCCGCCGGTAAACATCTCGGTCGGTGTGTAAACCAAATATTCCGCACATGCGGAAAAGGGCAGGTAAAAGGAAGTAACATCTCCTTCTCCTGCCCGATTTTTTTTATAAATATACTGCTACCGCCTACTGCTCCCAGCGATAGACATCGATAGCGCCGCGCACCTGATCGTTGCTCACCTTGGTCAAATTTTTCGTCAGAAATTCTTTCGCATCCTTGCCGACATAATCATAATCATTGTCGGAGAGTATCACCCAGCCGGTCTGATATTCCGTCATCAGCTTCTCGAGATCAGCCTGCGAGAGCCGGGTCCTGGAAATCTCATCACCGAGATCGTATACCGGCACATTCGCGCCGCTAAAGTAATAATTGCGCACATTGCGTGTCACAAGCACATCGGTCGCTACGTGATTTTTCTTGAAATATGCAAATACTTTCCGATAGTTCGGGTTGCTGCCGGAAGAGGTCTCATGGTAGGTATTGTTCTCCTCCGCGAAGTAGCCGAGATTCGGCACCAGAACGAAGAGCAGGCCCAGCACGGCGAGGGATTTCTTCGTCGTAACGATGCCGAACTTTTCACACGCGAGTTTCCAAACGCCGAAGACGCCGGCCGCGACGAGTATCATCGCGAACGTCTGGATGAAAAAGATGTACTGCGCGCCGATATTTCTCCGCCACAGCCATATCGCCATCGCGAGCGGTACGAGAAACGACAAAGAGAGCCACAGCGATTCTTTCGGCAGATTCTCGCGCTTGGCGATCCACCATCCGCCGAGTAACATAAGCAAAACAGCTAGGAGAGGATGGTAGTAATCGCGGAGCACATAGCTCACATACCCATAATGATCATCGAAGAAAATAAGCCCGCCGGCGAAAGAGCGAAAAATTTTCGGAAAAAACATCGCGACAGCGATCGCTCCGACAAGACCGAGAATGAAAATAATGGAGTATTTGTGCCGCCATTCCCCATTCCGGCGGTATTCCTGGAACGCTCGCGCCACAAGGTAGATGGCTACGGAAAAAACTAGCGTTCCGGCCAATTGATGCGTCAGAAGCGAAAACGCGAAAAAGAATATGGCGGCAAGAGCAAAATGCACGTGAATACCGAATTTCTCTCCGATCAAACGGCACCAGCGCATACGACCGGTATAGGCCTTTTCCAAAGCGAGAAAAGCGAAAGTGGCAGCAGCGAGATAGAGAGGAAAAAACATCGCGTACATCCGGAGTGTCCGGTCGAAAACGATACCACTGACGGAAACCGCGAAAAACGCCGCCGCGAGAAGCGCAATTTCCCGGCGCTTCGTCATCACAGACGCCGCCCAAAAAACCGCCAGTATCGAAATGATGCCCCACAGCACGCTCACGGATCGGGCCGCCGTCTCGGTCGGCGGCAGAAAGCGGAACAGCTGCGCCACCTGCCATTTGTACACGACCGCCCGCTCATCGCGCGGCACGTTGATATTCACTTCGGACAGACGGCCGAAATTGAAATCCCACGCCCGCCACTCTCCCGTCTGCGAGTATCCGTACGACGAATTCATATCGAGAAACTCATCCGACACGAAAGAATTGTTGCCAAGCCCGGAAAACCGCAGTCCCGTTCCGAAAATGACGATGGCTGCAAGCGCGATGATTGTTTGTTTCCAGCTCATAATATTGCATGTTAATTATTACCGATTCCGTTATTTTGCGCGTCTTCCATCTGATCCAATAAAGTCTCTTTTTCCTGTTGACTGGCCGCATTGCGATTGAAAAATTCTCTCCACGTATAGCGCGGCGGCGCCAATGAATCGCTCGGTTTCGGCTTGGTAAAATCCTGCCGCACGCCGATGATCGCTTCCGCTTTCGGCAGAAGTTCGATCACGACCAGCGTACCGAACGCGATCGTTTCGCCGACGGTGTAACTCGCGCGATATTTCTTCAAAGCGTCCTCAAGATCGGATTGCGCCCGCAGGATGAGATAGTATATGCCTTCCCGATAGATCCCGTCGAAGCCCAAGACGGCATTCTCGATGCCGCGCTGTTCCAGGAGATACTTGAGCGCACGGCGATGCTGCGGCTCGCTCCACATATACACGGGATAGCCGGTTACCACGGAGCGTTTCTCGAGAAAATCGACGATGGCGTTCTGCTGCGCGAGCGTGACGCGGATGCGCTCCTTGAGTATCCTGTCCGGCGCGCTGTCTATCGCGTCCGTTCCCGCACGCGACAACTCGTCGAAACGGTGATTCAGGGAATACAGATTGGATACGGCAAGCAAAAGAATGATACTGCCTACAATTTGTCTTCCGATCTTTCGCTCACCGAAAAACTTCCAGACAGCCTGCAACAACAGACCGATGAGAATCAGAAACAACGGTCCGGAAAGAAGGAAAAATCTCGGCGCGATGTCGTATGCGAGCGGCAGGAACAATCCGAACGTCACGGCGAACCAGATCCCAGAAAGCCACAAAAAGTCCCTGTGTTTGCGCTCCCCCTCTTTCCAGAAAAACCACACGAGTGTAAACAAACTCATTCCAAAAATTACTACCGCCGCCACACCATACCATTTCCCCTTATCACAGCGGCTATCGCACGCCCAGCCTACCGATTCCTGTTCTCCTCCGATGACGATAGCCGGAAACGTCCCGCTCTCGTTACCGGTCGCGATAACCATGCCGGCGAGCGCGTGTTCGGATACGTTGCGGATAGCCTTTTCTGCGAGAGAGTGGTCGCTCTTGTTCGATTTGCTTGTAATCGCCTCAAAAAATTCTTTCGTATTCAACCAGCCAGTCTCTTTCTCATTGAGAACCATCGGCAGGTAGAGCGCGAGGGCGATCACCAGCGCACCAAGCCAGACTTTCAGGGAAAACCTCGGGTGGCGGATGATGAGAAACAAAGCAAAAATGACCGGCAACGCAAGGAACGCGAGAAAATGAAAGTGCGTCGCCAAAATGAGAGAAAAAACCGATACGAGAAACCACAGTCCTTTCCTCGCTTCATTGTGATCGACCGCGCGGAGCAGCGCGTAGAAGCCGAGCAGCACAAAAAACGGCAGGAGATTCGGATTCCATGCAAATCGCCCGTACATCACAAAATATGCCGATGCCGAAAACAGGAGCGTGAGTCCGAGCGACAGCCTCTGCGCGAAATACCGCCTCAGCAGGAGATAGAAGAGCGGTATGGCAAGTATGGACAAGACAGCCACGAATCCGGCCATACCCGCAGGCGATCCGCCGAATACGAGCGCGCTCAGATATTCCAGATAATAAAATCCCGGCGCCAGACGGAGAAACGTCCCGCCGGCCTTCGGTCCGAGGAGCGGCAGATCAGTCGCGCCTCCCTCGAGCGCCGTATCGATGACGCGGGCATCGCGCGCCTGATCCAGCTCGAAATGCAGCCAATCGGAAAAATGATACGTACGCAGGAAAAACCCGAGTCCGATAATGATCACAAGTCCGAATATCACGAGTTGTTTCGAGGAAAATCTCATCACATGGAAATGCTTTCTTTTTTTGCTTATTTGCGCTAGGATACGAGAGAACTTTTCTTCATCTTAAACCATTTGCAAGCGCAGGGCAAACCGCGCGAACCTCTATGCAAGCCTTTTTCGCAAGCCTGGAAAACCGCGTCTACAGCCTCTTGGCCGTACTCATAGCGCTCAACACTCTTTTGTTCATCGCTCTCCAAGTCCCTGCGCTCACCCTTTTTCATTTTGCTTCCGACAATTCCATATTTTATCTCGGATTCGCCGGCCTGGCCGTCCTGACCCTTGGCAGCATCGCCTATTTCTCGCAAACGTTCGATTGGAAAAAACAGCTCTCAACTCTCCTCCTCGTCTGGCTGCCTGGAAGCATCATCCTCGCGTACGGCCTGAGTGAATCGAATAATTTCCACTATATTTTCAAAATGGCCATCGGAGGGTATGTCATCCTCACAGGAATACTCGTCTCGGCATTTTACATCGGCACGGCGCACGCCAACACAGAGGCGGACGCGGAAGCACTCACCTGCAAGCAGTGGTTCGTCGCCCAAGGACTGCCGACGCTGCTTTTGCTGATTTTTGTCACGGGACTCTTCTTCGTCTTCGGCCTTTCTCGTCTTACAGAGTACGCCGCCGTAGACGAGCCGCTCTGGTTCGACGGCCGCATCGCGAAATACTGGAAAAACATCGGAGAACGTGATTGGAAAGGCACCAATATCAGCGACAAACCCGGCATCACCGTCGCACTCGCCGCCGGTCCTGGGCTGTGGTTCAAGGGCCTCAAAGACTATCGCACCACCCACTACAAAGGCGAAGTCCTCAGCCTGAGAAACGATGTCGAGAGCTTCTATCTCGCGTACCGCCTGCCGATCCTCATCGTCATCACGCTGCTCCTGCCGCTCTTCTATTTCTTTCTCGAGCGCCTCGTGGGACGACGGCACGCGCTCTTCGGCTACGTCTTCATCGCGACCTCGCCGATCCTCATCGGTATGAGCAAGATCATCAATCCTGACTCCCTCCTCTGGCTCTTCGCCCCGCTTTCACTGCTTGCATACCTCGTCTTCCTGCGGCGCGGAGCTTTCCGCTATCTCATTTTCTCCGGCGTTCTCCTCGGACTGGCGTTACTCACCAAATACGTTTCCAATATCCTCTTCATCTTTTTTATCGGGCTTATTTTCCTGGAATATCTGTTCCATCCGAAACAAGCCGCTCTCTCGTTCGTCGAACACCTGAAAAAATCCCTCAAGCACCTGGCACTCCTCACTTTTTCCGCGCTCACCACGTTCTATATCCTCTTTCCCGCCGTCTGGATAAAGCCGTCCAAGCTCCTCAAAGGCACGATCTTCAGCCAGGCTTTCGAGAAAGTAGCACCACTCTTCCTCATTCTGATCGCCTTCATCCTCATCGATCAGTGGCTGAACAAAGCCCGTGTCACATCCGCGCTTCTCGCACTTCTCGCAAGAGCCAAGCATGGCATCGCCGTGCTTGCAGGTTTGGTATTTTTCTCGGCCGCTCTTTTCACCATTCTCAACACATGGCTCGATATGACACCGTACGACTTCATGCAGCTTCTCGCATCGCCGAAAACCATCGCCGGCAAAAGCGATTTCATCGGCGTGTTTCTCGCCAATTTCTACCCGCTTTTCTTCGGCGTCACGCCGCTCATCTTCCTCTCGCTTTTGGCCGCGCCGTTCTTTTTTCTGAAAAAGAATTTCAGTGAATCAGCCGCTCTGCGCGCCTCATTCTATCTGACCATTTTCATCCTCCTCTACTACCTCGGCACGACGGTCAACAATATCGGCGCCATCGTCCGCTATCAGATCATCCTGTTTCCGATAGCCGCCATCGTCGCCGGTATTACGCTCGAGCATCTCTTCGTCGCGATCCACAAGAAGCTTTTCGTGCGAGAGATGCCAACGCCCGTATTCGCGGCATCAGCCGTCGCGCTCATAGGCGCTGTCACGCTTCTGTTCACGCCCTTCCCGCTCAGTTACGCTTCTTCTTTTCTCCCGGCCAAATATCACATCGATGTCAAGGATATGGGCGCGGGGAGCTATGAGGTATCACGGTACTTGAACACGCTCCCCGATGCTGAAACATTGATCGTCTGGACCGACAAAGACGGCGTCTGCAAATTTTTCGTCGGCCGCTGTATGGGGAGTCTCAATTATGAACGACTCCGCGAAGAAGGTTTGGATTATATCGTCGTTTCTTCCGGACGCCAAAGCCGTACGACAAAGATGATGAGTGGGGATATCGTCAATAACAAGCCGGGACTCATCCGCTTTGACGAGTATTATACGAACACAGGCCCCGCTTTTCAGATGTTCATCAATAATCGTCCGTCACACTACGTCAAAGTGTTCCGTTTCGAACCATAGCGCAAAAACCGCTCTGCCAGGTGGGACAACGTAATATATTCAAAGCGGTGCCAGCGGGTATGACAAGTTTTCTGAAAAGATATTTTTCTCACATTTCGCTTGCCTTCATTCTTTCTTTGTATTTTTTCTTCGGTTTCCAGCACCTCGAAAAATTTATCACCGCGGATGAACACTATTGGATCGAGGAACGCATTCCACAATATTGGCACGCGGTAACGAATGGCAAATGGAAGAAAACACTCATCAATGACAAGCCCGGCGTAGCGCTCGCCCTCATCTCAGGGCCAGCGCTTCTCTTCCATAACGATACGACACTCGGCTGTCAGGAACAGGATGGGTGGTTCCGTCATTGTGATCCGGAGATGACATCTCGGCTGTACGCGTCGTTCCGTCTCCCGATCCTCTTGGTAAACGCTGCTTTCCTCATACTCATTTTTTTCTCGATACGGGCGTTCTCCGATCGCTTCGTCGCGATGGCCGCCACAGGACTCATGGCGCTTTCCCCAAACCTCGTTGGAATGTCACAGATTGTCAATCCGGATTCCCTGCTCTGGTCGTCTGGCTCAGCCGCGCTCTTCGCCTTCCTGGCCTTCCTCAAAACAGGAAAACGATCCTTCGCCCTTTGGGCAATCGTTGCCCTGACGCTCGCGCTCCTTTCAAAATACACCGCTCTCATCATCATATTTTTTCTCCCGTTTTTCGTGCTTGCAACACTCTTCCTCGATCCGTCTTTCTCACCGCTTTCGCCACGAAAAAAGTTTTCGGCTCTGACAGGAATATCCGCTATACCGTTTTTCCTCTTCCTGGCCATCGTCCCCGGCGTCCTTTCGTCCAAGGAACGGATAACCACATTCCTCACTGCGGGAACCGGATCCTTCCTCCCGTGGATCGGTTATGCTATCCTCATTTCGCTTCTCGTTGCGGTCTCGTTTTTCCGTATCCCAAAAAAACTTGAACCAGTGATCCTGTTCTCGACTCGCTTTGCGCTCCGGATGATCGCGATCGGTTTTTTCGCGCTTTCCGTCTCACTCGTTCTGGAAAGGGCGATCTTTCCTTTGTGGGACATCTGGAACGTCATCCCGTTTGACATCAAAAACCTCACAAACGCGCGGTACTATCTCGCGACACCACTCTCCTGGCTCGATATCACCTTTCTTGAGCTTTCGCCACTCATATACGGACTCCCGATGGCGACACTTTTCTTCGCGCTCTTCGTGATCGGTTTCTCGGTTCTCTCGAAAACGAAGAAGAATTTTTCCATCGTTCTCATCTTCACTTTTTTCATTGTCATTCACCTTGCCACGCTTGGAGTCTCAAATGTCCTGGCGATACCGCGCTACATCATCCTCATTTTCCCCATATTCGCGCTTCTCGCCGCGATCGGTATGAAAGAACTATGGGGACTTCTTCCAAAAAAATTCCAAACAAAAAAATACCTCGCTATCGGAGGAACCGCCCTGGTACTGGTTTCTCTCGGGAGCTTGCTTGCAAGCAAGCCGTACTACACCAATTTCGCGAACAGCCTTCTCCCCGAAAAATCCCTCATTTCACATTCCTGGGGCTATGGCGGATATGAGGCCGCACAATACCTGAATGCCCTCCCCGAAGCGAAGGATCTCACTATCTGGTCCGATTATTACGGTGTCTGTGAATTCTTCGTCGGCCGCTGTCTTACTGTCTATACCTTCGACCCAAAAATCACTCCGGACTACTATGTTCTCACCAGACGCGGACAGATCCGCTATATATCAAAATATGACCGATGGGAGGAAAAATCCGGCCTGACGGCATACCGGTACTACAACCGGATCGATCCGGTATTCGGCATCAGTATCAATGGAAAAGAATCGAACTTCGTGAAAGTTTTCAGGGTTGACAAGCCCTAGGGAGTAATCCGAACCATTGGTTTTTTCCGTTCGCGAAGATAATATGGTAAAGCGCCGAACGAGATGAACATCTGGATGAAGCGCGAAAGGAGTGCCACCGTCACCGCTGTCTCGATACTCACCCCGACGAGGCCGAAAAACGTGATGTAGGCCCACTCCTTGATGCCGATGTTGTTGATCGAGAGCGGTACGGCCGATATGATCGTCACGAGAAAGATCACGGAGAGAAACGCGATGAATCCGATATCGCTCCCGAGCGCGTGAAACAGCGTGAAATTGGATAGCGCCACGCCGACCAGCATAAAAAATGCCGACCAGAGGCTGGTGCGCCACCAGATATATTTCTTCGTGTAGAAGATTATTTCTTCAAACAGCCTGCGGATTTTCTGAAACGGAATGGCTGCGACAAACCGATGAAACCACGGCTGGCAGTACGCGTACGTGACGATGAGATCCAGAATGAAAAAAACGGCGAGTACGGCAAGCGTCAGAGCGAGCGGAATACTCGTCTTTATGAACGGAAAAAGAAGCGGGCTGAAAGCGAGTGCCAGAAGCGCCATCGTCCAGAGTCCGATGAAACGATCGAAAACGACGGTCGACAGGGCGGCCGCTTTCGCGCCGGTATGTTTGGCGAGCCACAGGCTGCGATAGGCATCTCCGCCGATCGTCGAGGGCAGGAAATTGTTGATGAACGCTCCGGTCAGATACGTGAAGAATCCCTCTTTCACCGTGAAACGCAGTTCCTTGAAGCTCGCGATGATCTGCCACTTCCTCGCCGAGATGAGATTGCCGAGAAGTTGAAAAAAAATATACAGAAAAAGGAGCGGTATCGAGACATCATAGAGTCGCGCGCCGACCGTCGCCCAATCGACGCGCTCGATGAGCCACAGGATAAGTCCGCCACTTATGATCACCTTGATGCTGAAGAAAACCGCCTTTTTCATATACCGTTCATAATACGTGTTGTATGTGTCGGATCGTGTTGCCTGATATCACTTTTTACGCAATTGCGTAAAAAGTGATATTTCATAAGCGAGATGAATACCAATTTATTTTTTACTGTCTCTTCATAAAAAAATATATCATAATTCCACGGTCGTGGAATTATGATATATTCCTGTATACCTCTACATATTGTCTGGCGATGTTTTTCCAGCTCATCTTCTCGGCGCGTGTGCGGCTCGCCTCGCCGAAGCGCTGTCGCAGTGCCGGATCAGCGATAAGCCGTGCCAGCTTTTCCGCGATATCCTCGGCCGATCTCATCTTCACGATAAATCCATTCTCCCCGTCCGCGACCAATTCTTTGCTTCCGCCGGTATCAGTCGCGATGATCGGCAAACCTGACGCGAGCGCCTCGAGCAGAGCGTTGCTCATCCCCTCGTTCTGCGATGGCAAAACGAACACGCTCGCTTCCTGATAATACGGAGCGGTCTCTTCGCGCGGGATGCGCCCGAGAAACATCACGTGACTTTCGAGTTTCATTACCTTGACCATATTTTCCAGCCGCTCCTTGTCATCGCCATCTCCGAGAATTTTCAATCGTATCTGAGGAGATTTCGCGACGAGCATAGAGACAGCTTCGATGAGATATTGGACTCCCTTCCGCATGGTGACGCGCGAGGCGCCGAGCGTGATGATGAATGCATCCTCCGGACGCGCTTCCGGCCGAGGACTGAAGTGATTGCTATCGATACCGTTGTGGATGACATCGATCGGCTGCTCCCGATTCGTCCGCAGAGCCAGCTCCCTCAGTCCCTCGCTGTTCGCAACCACGAACGCCGAATGCTTCCAGACGAACCTGATGATCGGTTTCAAAAAAATATATAAGAAAGAAAACCGCTCGCTGTATCCGGGCACGTCCGCCCCGCGCAAAGAGACGATATACGGAATTTTGAACCGGCGGCCGAGAAGATAGGCTTGGACACCGCAGGGAACGCTGAAAAACGCGTGGATAGCGTCAAAATCGCCTGGAGAGAGGAGTTTCCTGGCAAAACGGTATCCTGCCCAGGAATACCGCAAAACGTCAAAAATAGACTGAAAATGAAGCGTCTGGGGGCTCTTGCCGATCGGCAGGCTATGGACGAAGACTTGGTCCCCTACCGTGGCCTCATGCGCCTTGTCATCCGCGGACGATGTCACCAGATGCACCTCGAGATCGGGCACCTGCGCATACTCCTTGAGCAGGTATTCCGTCGCATTCCCCGCTCCGCCCCCGAGCGGCGGATATTCATAATTGAGAAACAGGATTTTCATATGCCTCGCTTTGATCGCCTATAGGCAAGGATGATTCTAGCAAAAGAAACAATAATAAAAATAACGTAGAGAAGAAAAAGTATCAGGAATTCAAATGCTCCTTGTGCTACTCCACCAAAGCCACTCTGCTGGTGACTGGAATTGATGAGATATGTGATGACAATAATTATTGGTACAAACCAGCGAGCAATATTCCACCAAGCACGGAACATTTCTTCCCGCATTTTGTAGGTTATGAGAGAGAGGAGAAAAACTAGCAAGAGAGGTAACAGGGTAACCAATATGATACCCAGAGGCTCATCTTCTTGAATTCTACAAAAAGGTGCGTTACATAAAATACTCAAGCTAAGTATTCCTAAGAAGTAAATAAAGTAAACTGCTGATACCAAAAACGCTATCTTTTTCATAATTTTAATTCTCACAAGTTTAGTATGTAATATTCACCTGCCCACTCTCCGTCACAATCCCAGGAACGACCATCCCCGGAAGTTTCGCTTTGGTTGGACGAGTATCGACATCATCGTCTTCATCACTGTCGTTCAGATCCCTCGGTTTCTCCATAATGACCGTAATGTTCTTCTTTGGCCGATAGTGTGATTCGAGCACTTTGATATCGGTTCTGATATGCGAAACAAAAAACCGGTATCCTCCTTTCTTCTCATTATATACCCATTTGTATCTGAGCGTGGCGGCAAGAGGAGTGGTTATGCCGTCATAGGCGATAGACTCCAGGGTACGGACGATGCGCCGCTGTTTATCCTGAACCTTGGAAAAGGTGAGTGTCAGCGTATGTCCAGCTTCATCGGTGACGGTGCTTACTGTCTCCGTATTCGTAACAACGACACCGGAAACAACATCTATCCCGATAACATCAAGTTTCTGGGTTGCTGGATTGAACTGGATTTTCGCTTCAGGAGCAGTTTTGTCTATTTTGATCGCTTTTGTCTTCACCTCTCCCTTGTTCCCCTGCTTGTCAGTTGAGAAATATCGGACATCCGTCACACCTTCCTTGGAAATGATAAATGGCTCAGCATACATACTCCACATTGCACTGCTATCAATCGAATATTCTATTTTTTCAACGCCACTACCGCCCTCATTGTCTGCTGCGGAAAGCGTAACTGTGACATCGCTCGTG
Organism: Patescibacteria group bacterium; assembly: GCA_038078615.1. Lineage (GTDB taxonomy): Bacteria > Patescibacteriota > Minisyncoccia > Moranbacterales > UBA1568 > UBA1568. Next base: position 57,497 of record JBBTWT010000003.1, read on the forward strand.
TACCAATCATTGCTACCTACAGTACCGGAAAGTGTCGCGGTGGTAGTAGGAGCAAGAGTATCAATCGTCACTGTTTCGCCGGGTTTCGGCGCGAGCGAGAAATCAGTTGTTCCATCGCCATCGTAATCAACCGTAAGCGGTGAGGCGTTTTCTATCGTACCGTCGGAAAAATTCATAGTGACCTCGGTATCGGGAGAAGCGGGAATAGCGGAAAATGTCGTCGTTTCTGTCACCTCTCCCCCACTCACTTCCTGAACTTCGAGAGTGAACGATCCGGTGTCGAGACCATCGAGCACCAACGTGGGGGAACTGTCCGCCGGGACGGAAATATACTGTACCTCACCGAAACGGCGATATGTGGCGCCGGGATACGCATCTTCAGTAGCGCTGATCATATTGCCACTACTATCGCGAGCTGAGAGAGTCAGTGGTGAATGCAAGAAATAACGCAATCGCCGCATATCATTTGTGGTTGGTTTAACATTTGAAATATAATCAGGAAAAATAGAAGATGATTGAGTGAGGATATTTTCTTTAATAAAGTTACGTAGCTCGGAAACCTCTAAAATATTAGCGTGTTCACCATCAAACCTGGCCAAACTTCCCGGGAGTTCATTATTATACTTATGTAGATCCACCCACCACCGCGAAACATTCGCCGCACTCGTACTCATCGCTAAGGCACTCGACGCAACGACCGTCCCATCGCCATCCACGACCAATTCCGGAGTATACTCCAGCTTCGGCACACGAGACGAGCAGATCTTCCCTCCTTCATGGAGACACTCCTGTCCCGTCCAATATTTGATCGTGCCGAGCGTCTCCTCGCCGAATCCGGCGATCTGATACACGGAAACCCCTGCTGGAGCAGACCAGTTATCGTCCAGCGCCTGGTGCGTATTTTCGCCGTACGCAAGCAGTCCGGAATTCACACTGCTGGGGCTCCCGATATTAGCGGAGTCAGCGGATACTTTTCCCTCGTTATCCGAAAGAAAGTCACGCAGTTCAGATGAACTGTCGATTTTCTTGCCATATTTTCCAATAAAAGAATCAGTCGACGCTCCATCTTCAAAAGTAATGACCGGGGTATCGATGCCACTCCCCTCGCCTGAGAAATATGCATCCGATGGCAGAAGATTGTACGCGCTTGGCATATTCTGCGCCAACGTACGGGCTGTTTTCGGTGTGAGGGTAAAGGGAAACCAGCTCACAGGCAGCCCCTGATCATACCCATGAAGTATCGCCCCGATAGCCTGCGGCGTTCCCGATTGTGGTACCGCCACGAAAACGATCTTGTCGATAAGATCCGCCGCTTCCGCTCCCAGTTTGTCGGTCAGTGCTTTGGCTACCAGGCCGCCATTAGAATGAGCAATAAGGGTAATCTTGCCTGATTTCGAAGTACTCGCAAGACGACGCAATTCTTGGATGATATAGGGAGACGCGGTCGGCTCCGTGTACGAAATATTCTCCCCTGTCTTCTTGCCGCTGTTCAGTATGTCATCCAAAGAGAGGCGCCAATCGTATGGAGCAACGACATAATCTGCGATAAGATTATCGGTGTTTTTCCACTCATCCAGGTCAGAAAGAAATGATTTGTAGATATTTCCTTTGATCGGAACGTACGCGTTGTCAATAACATCTCTCGTAATGATATCATTTCGGATGCTTTTCCCATCTTCATCAAGATACAGCTTTTCAACATCAGCATCGCCATAAGGTTCCCAGAGTTTGTCGTCGCCTGCGTACAGTCGGCTCGCTTCCAGACCAGGCAGAAACAACACATTCGAGTAACAGTTCACGATGCAGCCGAGCAATGGATCGTTGCCGAGCCAGGGGTCAAAGAACACATAATTCGTCACGGCGTCTCCAATGCCCTGCGGATTGCTCGGATGTCGCGGTCCGGACGCATCGCCCCACCAGTTATTGGTCGCGTCTATCACCGTACGGACGGGCGACAAATTATACACGCCGTAACCGGTATTGCCATGAATGCTGTTGTCACGCATGACGACGCTCCCGCCATGAAACCCGAGACCGTATTCCGAAGCGGTAAGCTCGGACGATGTCAGTGTCAGCTGTCCGCTCACATTGCGGATATGATACTGATTGCTTTCAGAAAATTGGGAACCGGTAATGGTGACATCCGCTCCGTAATTGGTGATCTGTCCGGCAGACGGACACCCGCCATAACGGACCACTGTATTGACGATCGTCGTGACACCGCCGGCGATATTGATACTGCACCAGTTTCCCTTCGCAGGTATCGTGGCAGCGCCATCGTTATTCGTATCTCCGCCTACCGTGTCATCCGCGAGAGAGGTAATGGTGACTTTTTCCGCATCAGCGGCTCCCACTGTCAGCGTCCCGTACACATACAGTGCCCAGTTGGTGTTCGCTGCTTTGACTGTCGCCCCCGGCTCTATGACCAGGGAAGAGCCGGCGGGAACAGTGATGTTGTTCACGACGTAGGGCAGCGTGTCTTTGGAAAAAACGGTGGCGCCGGACAGCGTTCTGTTTCTCAAATATATGCCGCTTTCCCCGCTATTGTTCCCGTCGTTTTGAAACATTCCTCCGGACAAGAGGATCGCGATAGTGTTATTCGTGAATATATTGTTTCCAAAACGGAGTATTCCTCCCTTTTGCCAGAGCGCATATTCATCATTGTCACGGATGGTACTCGCGTATATTTCTGTCGTACTGCCATCAAGAAGGATGAAGCTGTGATTCGAACGCGAAAACTCCGAATGTGACACGGACACAATGCCTCCCTGATTATATACCGTGGCGGAGACATTGTAGCCACCGTAATACAGCGCGGTATTTGCGATATTCGTCGTACCACCTATCACCTGGATGCCATTCCAATCGCCTATCGAAGACGGGAGAGTGAGAGAGCCGTCGGCATTGGTGTCACCGCTGATCGCGTCATCCAGGAGAGAAGTCATAACGGTTTTCTCGGAACCAAGGGTGCCAATCGTGAGCGTACCGTACACAGTGAATGCCCAAGAACCTTTGGGTACTTTCACTACCACACCGGGTTCTACGACAAGAGAAGAACCGGCAGGAACAATGACATTGTTCGCTATATACGGACTGTTCGCCGTGGTCCACGTGACATGACCGACAATAGTGCCGGTCACGGTCGTAGCGGCGGATGCCGAAGAAATCGCGATGAGAAAACAAAAAAACGCGGACAATGATATGACAGAAAATCTCGCGACAATCATCGTTGTTCGCATAAATGGTCAAAAGGGAAATTGTATTGTCTCCAGTATATCCAAAACGTGAGAAAAAACAACGCTATACTCCTATCCCGAAATAGGTGAATCCTTCTTTTTCCGCTTCCTGGCGGTCGAAGATGTTGCGGCCGTCGACGATGACGCGCTGCTTCATCCGCGCGGCAAGCTCCGGATACTCCGTCGTACGGAATTCATCCCACTCGGTCATAATCAAAAGCGCATCCGCGCCTTTCACGGCATCATACGCATTGAGAGCATACTTCACCCGCTTGTCCGGGAACATCGCTTTGAAGCTCTCAATCGCCACCGGATCGAAGGCTCGCACCGAGGCCCCCGCCTTGAGCAGCGCTTCGATGACATAGAACGCCGGCGCCTCGCGTACATCGTCGGTGCGCGGTTTGAACGACAGTCCCCAGACCGCTATCGTCTTGCCCTTCAGGCTCTTGAAATGTTTCTTGAGAAAGGCGATGGGACGGAGCTTCTGCATATCATTCACCTTGTCGGCCGCTTCGACGATACTGAACTTCGAACCGTATTCCTTGCCCGTCTGCATCAGCGCCTGCACGTCCTTGGGGAAGCACGATCCGCCGTACCCGATACCGGCATAGAGGAAGCGCGAGCCGATACGGCTGTCCGCGCCCATACCGCGCGCCACTTCTTTCACGTTGGCGCCGGACTTCTCGCAGAAATTCGCGATCTCGTTGATGAAGGTGATCTTGGTCGCGAGAAAGGCATTGGCCGCGTACTTGATGAGCTCCGCGCTGCGCACGTCCGTGATGATCACCGGTCGTCCCGCGCGGGCGATGGGACGATAGATCTTTTCCATCAGTTCCTTGGCGCGATCCGACGACACGCCCAAGACGACACGGTCCGGATTGAGGAAGTCCTTGATCGCCGCGCCCTCGCGCAGGAATTCCGGATTGGAAACAATATCGAATTCGCCCCCGCCCAAATCACTCTGTGAACCGTGGCGGGCAAGTTTCCCCTTACTCGCGTGCATGATGATATCGCGGCACTTGTCAGCCGTCCCGACCGGTACCGTCGATTTATTGACGAGAATCTTGTAGTTTACCCCATGAACCGCCTTGCCAGGTTCCGCGGGGCCGTTCAAATTTTTGCCGAACGTCTCCGCTACCGCATACACATACTGCATATCCGCCTTGCCGGTCTTCTTGTCCTCCGGCGTGCCGACCGCGCTGAACACGACATCGGCCTCGCGGATAGCCTGCCCCACGGACGCCGTGAACGACAGACGTCCCTCTTTCACATTCTTCTCCACCAGTTCATCTAAGCCCAGCTCGTAGATCGGCATGATACCTTTCTTCAGTTTGGCTATCTTCTGTTTGTCGATATCCGCGCAGATGACCGTATGTCCGAGTTCCGCCATACACGTCCCCGTCACGAGCCCGACATACCCCGTCCCAATAAAAGTTAATTTCATACTTTTATAATCATCAATTATCAAAATCCAATAACCAGAAAATTACCAATCACTAAATCATTTATTTTGAAGTTTCGTGATTATCGACGAAAGAATCTTTTTTAATTCAAGTGTCCTATCCTCAAGATCGAATTTCTTTTTTGGTAATTGATCACTGGTCATTGGAATTTCCTTGATGATTGGAGTTTGGTCATTGGTTCCTTACCGTTCGTACGGAGTAATTCATCCGGCCGCGCTGACGATAGTATGTCTTCACCGCGATATCCACGAGGATGCCGAAGATGAACAGCTGCACCCCGACGAGTATGAAGAGCGTCCCGACGAGCGGCCAGATGCGTTCGGCGAGCGACGCGCCGTAGAATATCTTCTCCACGAACATCCACACGAGAATCGACGAGCCGACCAGACCGAGGAGCAGTCCCGTCCCGCCGAAAAGATGTATCGCACGATACGAGTACTTGCGCCAGAACCAGATGAAGAGCATATCGACGAATCCCTTGATGGCGCGTTTCCAGTTGTATTTCGTCTGGCCGTGGATGCGCGGGTGATGAGATACCTTGACCTCCGCCACGCGGAAACCGTCGAGCGCGAGCAAGGCCGGCATGAAGCGGTGCATCTCGCCGAAGAGATCCATATCCCGGAAACATTCCCTGCGATACGCCTTCAGGCTGCAGCCGGAATCATGGATGCCGTCCTTCACGAGCAGCTTGCGAAGCAGATTCGCCCCGCGCGAGAAGAAACGCTTCATCAGCGAATCCTGACGCTTGTGCCGCCAGCCGGACACCACGTCGTAGCCCTCGTTCATTTTTTCGAGCAAGAGCGGGATATCAGCCGGATCGTTCTGCAGATCACCGTCGAGCGTCACGACGATCTCGCCTCGCGCCGCCTTGATCCCCGCGTCGAATGCCGCCGTCTGGCCGAAATTCTTACGGAACCTGATCAATGTGAGCGGCGACAGGCCGACAGTCTCTTCGACCGTCTTGTCACCCGAGCCATCATCCACGAAAACAATTTCAAAAGACCTACCGATCTTCATGACAGCCTCGTGAATCCTCCGATGCAATTCCTTCACATTCCCCTCCTCGTTGTACAGCGGGACAACGACGGATAAATAAGGTTGATTTTCCAGCATAGCTTTATCTTAGCGTAAGATCGGTAAAACGGCAAAGTCACCTGCCCGGCAATTCATTGCAAAACGAAGGGGGAACTAGTAGCGGTATCGATCCCCTTTGTACGGGCCATTCACATCGACATCGATATACTCGGCTTGTTCCGGAGTCAGTCTGGTAAGTGACACGCCGAGCTTGGCAAGATGCAGACGAGCCACTTCTTCGTCGAGCGCTTTGGGCAACGTATACACGCCGAGCGCGTGCTCTTCGGTCCACAGCTTGAGCTGCGCCAAAACCTGATTGGTAAACGATGTACTCATCACAAAACTCGGATGACCGGTGGCATTGCCGAGATTTACCAAACGCCCGCGCGAAAGAAGAATGATGGAATGTCCGTCCGGAAAAATGAACTTATCCACCTGCGGCTTGATGGCAATTTCCTTGATACCGGGATACTGTTCCAATTTTTCTACCTGGATCTCATTGTCGAAATGGCCGATATTGCACACGATAGCATCGTCTTTCATTTTCTCCATATGCCCGATCGTGATGATGTCGCGATTGCCGGTGGTGGTGACGAAAATATCCGCCCCTTCCACGACTTCTTCGAGCGTACGCACTTCATACCCCGCCATAGCCGCCTGCAGAGCGCAGATGGGATCGACCTCGGTCACGATGACACGCGCTCCGAGTCCGGCCATGCTCTCTGTGCAGCCCTTCCCCACATCACCGTAACCGCACACCACGACAGTCTTTCCCGCGATCATCACATCGGTACCGCGCTTGATGCCGTCGGCCAAACTCTCACGGCAGCCATAAAGGTTATCGAACTTGCTTTTCGTCACGGAATCATTCACATTGATCGCCGGAAACAGGAGCTTGCCATCCTGCATCATCTGGTAGAGACGGTGCACACCGGTCGTCGTCTCCTCAGAGACGCCCTTCACAGCCGACAATCTTTTGCTCCAGAACTTCGGATCATCCGTATACACCGCTTGCAGTCTTTTCATCAGCTCCTGCACGTCTTCGGGATCCTTTGAATAATCCTTATCCAAAACAGAGGGGTTATGCTCGCACTCGACACCCTTGTGCAGCATCAGTGTCGCATCTCCGCCGTCATCCACGATCAGTCGCGGTCCCTCTCCACCGCCGAATTCGAATATCTTCCAGGTACACCACCAGTACTCCGCGAGCGTCTCGCCCTTCCAGGCGAACACCGGGACACCGCTCTTCGCTATGGCGGCGGCGGCGTGGTCCTGGGTGGAATAAATGTTGCAGGATGCCCAGCGTACATCGGCTCCCAGCGTGGTCAGTGTCTCTATAAGCACCGCCGTCTGGATGGTCATATGGAGACTCCCCGCGATACGAGCCCCTTGGAAGGGTTTTTTCTTCCCGTACTTCTCCCGGAGCGCCATCAGTCCCGGCATTTCTTTTTCCGCCATCTCGATCTCCTTGCGCCCGAATCCGTACAGGGAGATGTCGGCTACTTTGCAGTTTTCTGTCTCGTTCATGATAGTGAATGTTATGTATTGAATTTTGGAAGCCTTGCTTCCAAATGCTATATCGGGATATTCAAATGGTACGTTTCCAATATGTCTTGCAATTTTTTATAGTGCGTTTCGTGCATCCTCGCCCCGGGACTGCTGACTACGAGCGCGGCGACGTGACTGCCGACTTTCCCCGCTGATTCGATGCTGTGTCCACGGGCTATCCCGTAGAGGAATCCTGCGGCATACATATCCCCCGCGCCGTTCAGATTCACTACCTCCACGATATGCGGATCGATCATATACGCCTGTCCTCCTGCTCGCACCAGACTGCCGCGGCTCCCGAGTTTCACCACGGCTATATCGCACAGATCGCCTATTTCCCGCAGAGCCTCTCTTTCTTTTTTTCCGGTAAAAGCAAACGCTTCATCCTCGTTGACGAAAACGATGTCCGCGTACTTTTTCACGATATCCCGCATCACCTCAATATGGTTCGTTATGAGCCATGCCGCTGAAAGATCGACAGAAACCAGTGTACCATGCCTGAGAGCGAAATCCATCGCGGCCACGGCTGCCTCACGGGTACGCTCGTCTTCCAAAAGGTAGCCTTCAATGTGCAGTATCTTGCTCTTCCGTATATCCGTTTCGGAAACGTGCTGCTTGTCCAAATGTTTGGCGGCGCCCAGACAAGTGGCAAACGTCCTCTCCCCATCAGAGGTCACAAAAGTGATGGCACAGCCGGTTGCCGCGTCCTCGTGCCGCAAGAGACTCGCAGTCACGCCGCTTTTCTGCATCTCTTCCTCGTATACGTTGCCATACTCGTCATTGCCGATAACGCCTAAGAATAATCCTTTGCCGCCGAGGAGCGAGGCTCCGGAAACCGTGTTGGCGGCACTCCCCCCGGAGATATATGTTTTCGCATACTCCTTCAGTCCTTCCAAGATGCTCTCGCTTCGCGCGCTGTCCACGAGGTGCATCTCGCCTTTTTTCAGCCCGTGCGAAAACAAAACGATCTCTTCCACCTCGATGATGATATCTAGCAGCGGGCTGCCGATACCGATGATGTCATATTCCTTTTCCGTGGCCATGTACTTCGTTTGCTGGATTACTGCATCCCATAATACACCAAAAACGCCCGACATTCAAAAGCAATGAGGTAAAAATGCTCTTTCACAATAGCTCGTCTTCTGATACAATGCGTTGGAAAAGCGGGAAATCACAGAAGAAACGGCAGGCAAAAAAAAATTATGAAAACTCTTGTTACCGGCGGAGCCGGGTTTATCGGCTCGCACGCCGTCGTCGAGCTCGCCCAAGCCGGGCATACGCCGGTTATTCTCGACAATTTCTGCAACTCCCAAGAATCCGTTCTCGATGGCATCGAAAAAATACTCGGCTATCGCCCCAAGACGTATGTCGGCGACTGTGCCGATCCGTCGTTTCTCGAATCGGTTTTTTCCCGGGAATCCGTCGATGGCATCATCCACTTCACGGCGCTCAAATCCGTCGGCGAATCGCTAGAAAAACCTCTCTTGTATTACAGAAACAACATCGATTCCCTGTTGGCGATTCTTGATGCGGCTCTGCGGCACAATATCAAAGCCCTCGTTTTCTCATCGTCTGCGGTCGTCTACGGTGAGCCGGATATGCTGCCCATCCCGGAAACCGCTCCGCGCAAACAAGCCACCTCGCCCTACGGCAATACCAAGCAGATATGCGAAGATATTCTCCGCGATGTGACACAGTCGGTTCATGGATCGCTCAGGTCTCTTTCGCTCCGTTATTTCAATCCTGTCGGCGCTCATACTTCCGGACTCATCGGAGAACTCCCGCTCGGCGTTCCGAACAACCTCGTCCCCTACCTCACACAGACTGCTGCCGGACAAAGAGAGCGACTGACTATTTTCGGCGGAGACTATCCGACGCCGGACGGCACCTGTATCCGGGACTATATCCATGTTGTCGATCTCGCCCGAGCGCATATCGCGGCGCTCGATCATCTTCTTTCGGCAGGAGACAATCAGCCCCTCTACGACATATACAATGTCGGCACCGGGCACGGCACAAGCGTCAAGGAACTGGTAGATACATTCGAACGGGTTACCGGTGTCCTTGTGCCGCAGAGCATAGGCTCCAGAAGGCCGGGTGATATCGCATCCTGTTATGCCGACCCGGACAAAATCCGGAAAGAACTCGGGTGGCGCGCCGAACTTACCCTTTCCCAAGCCCTGAAAGATGCCTGGAAATGGCAATAAAACCTTTCATAATGCTCAACGCATCCGACATCATCGGCACCGAGGTCACCGTAAACTCATTGCCAAGAATAAGTCGTAATTCTTTTCAAAAAACGGCAGCTCTTCGATTTTCTTCTTGAATTCAAAATAATTCATTTCTTTTTATTAATCTTGGAGTCAGTAATCTAACGCAACGGATAGGAGTAGTATATCCGTATGCAA
>JBBTWT010000004.1:0-1290 GCA_038078615.1 Patescibacteria group bacterium
TACCAAATACAAAAAGCGGACACTTTCGTGTCCACTTTTCGGGGTACAGATCAATGAGAGAGGTTTTTCTTTATCAGGGTAAACGGAATCCTTGTCCGCCTACTGGCGGGGAACCGCTACTACAAGTCCGGGGAATTTACTTCATCATCATTGTCGGGCTGCCGGGAATCGAACCCGGCCTACATGCACCCCATGCACGCGTACTGCCGATATACTACAGCCCGGCGATGAAGACGAAACAAGTTTCTAAAATTCCCGCATAAGCAAAATCATTTGCTTATGCCCCCCAGCCTTGCGCCTGCCCCGCAAGGCAAAGCCTCTGCGGGGTACTACCACTATATTTACCCGCCCGAGTCCAAAGGACGAAGGAGGGCGACACCCCGAAATATCAGTTGACAAGAAACAATCGACAGTAAAAAAACAGACGACAATCAACAAAAAGGTTTCTTGTTCATCGTTGACTGTCCACTAATACCAGTTTTATTCTAGAATACCGTCCAGATTCACGTCGTAGAGGATTTGTTCCCCGACGAGGCGATAGGAGATAAGTTCATGTTTCTCGAACCAGATCGGGATCTCGCGTTCCGCTTCTTCCGGGCTGTCCGAGCAATGCACGAGATTGCGGACCGCACGGTTGTCGAGACTGGAAAGCGCGTAGGAATCCACGGTCAAATCACCGCGAATCGTCCCCACATCGGACGTCGTCGGTTCCGTACCGCCCACAATTTTCTTCACGATGGCGACCGACTGGTTGCCTTCGATGACGAATGCGAGCACCGGACCGGAGATGAAGAAGTCCACGTTCGCCTGGATGATGTCCTTACCGTACTCGATCATTTCTTTCTCGATCGGCATACCGTGCGCCTTGCGATCGTCCACGATGCGGGCGCCTTTATTCAAAAACCATTCCTCGTCCTTGTTATAATGCGCCCAGCACTGCTCTGCTTTCGGAACGAGCAGCTTCATGGCAATAAACTTGAGCCCGGTACGCTCGAAACGGGTAACGATCTCGCCGATGAGCGAGCGCTGCACGCCGTCCGGCTTGATCATCACGAGTGAGCGTTCTTTTTTCGGATGTCCTGACATATTTCTTTGTTCTGTTCAACGATTATGCCACTGGCAGCGAGTATGACACAAAAAAACAAAAATGGCAAGTCGCATCGCTTAAATTCTAATCTGAAGTGCAATTGTTCCGTAAACAAAAGACATCTCGTTTCAGGGTAAGATAGTTGTGTCCCAACTATACACATAACACTATGAAACCGAACTTTCCATGCTACAATGGAAAGG
>JBBTWT010000005.1:0-5091 GCA_038078615.1 Patescibacteria group bacterium
GCTTAAACCTTCCTGGGGAAGTGTAAACCCTTTTGCTGCAATGTTAACAACCCCGTCAGAGACAGGGACACGCCGCGAGGCTCTCGCTGTCTCTGCCGGGGGCAAACGGGAAATGCGATATGTTCCAACGTCACTGCGCCAGGACATTTCCGCCTTCCCCTATCTGATCGAGGCGGATGGAAAGGAGCTGCGAGACGCCGTCGGCGCCCATCGTCACGCCGTACAGGAGTCCTGCCTGCGTCATCGTCTCACGATTGTGCGTGATGGCGATGAACTGCGTATGGAGAGAGAGTTCGCGGAGCATCGTGCCGAAACGCCGGGAATTGGCCTCGTCGAGCGCCGCTTCCACTTCGTCGAGTACCGAAAACGGCGGCGGGTTGTGCGAGATGATCGCGAAAAGCAGCGCCAGCGATGTCAGCGAGCGTTCGCCGCCCGACAGCATGGAGAGATTGGTGATCTTCTTCCCCGGGGGACAGGCGAGTATCTCGATACCGATCTCGTCGTTCGCCTCTTCTCTCTCCTCGTCGTTTTCGTCTTCTTCCGGCACTTCATCTCCTCCGCGCGTGCGACGACGGATCTTCACAATTTCCAGTTCCGCCTTGCCACCGCCGAAAATGATCTTGAAATACGCCTCGAATTTTTTGCGGATTTCCTTGAAGGCTTCGTGAAATACCTTGTCGATTTTCTGATCCATTTCCTTGATGACCGTATGAAGAGACTCCATCGCCTGTTTCAGATCCGCCGATTCACGCGTCAGGAAATCGAAACGCTTCTCCGTTTCCTGATATTCCTCCACCACGAGCGGATCGATGGTTCCGATATGCTCGACTTCCACCTTGAGACGGGCGATCTCGCGTTCGAGCCGCTCGCGTTCGACCGGCGTACCGTCATACCTCAGATCGTCCGTCCGCATCGCAAGCTCGCCTCGCACGAGCGCCACGAGGTCTTCCTCGCGCACCTCGACGCGTGCCAGGCGCACTTTCACCTCATTCAGGCTGTCCTTGAGACGCGTCAGCTGGTAACCCTTCTCACGCCACTCTTTTTCCTTGGCGAAAAACGTCTCGCGGCTGACCCGGCTCGCCTCGCGGAGAGTCTGCAGAGCCCGTTCTTTTTCGGCGAGCGTCGTCTCCAGCGCCGCGAGCTTCTTGTGCAGATCCTCCTTGTCTTTCGTCAAGCGCGCCAGACGGCCGTCACTCGCCTTTTTTTCTTCGTCCGGCAGCGCGATGATCCGCTTCTCCTTCACGCTCCCCTCCACGGCTTTCGCATCGAGATCGCGGAGTTTCTGCTGGATCGCTTCGGCGAATTCCCTGATATCCTGCAGGTCTTCCAATTTCTCCGCGTTCCGGATACGCTCGATGAGCCCGGTCTGATCCGTGCGGATCTCTGCGAGCGCGGCGCGCACATAGTTGAGATCCACCGGTATCACGCGCACAACCTCCTGTTCCTTCCGCTTTTCTTTCTCAATCTCTATTTTTCCGTCAAGAATGCTCCCGTCGCGCAACATGACATTGGACTCGTCGCGCAGCGCGCGGAGCGTACGATCGATTTCCTCTTCCTTGCTCCGGCTCTCCATCACTTTGGACGCCTCCGTCACCTCGCGCTCGAGCGTATTGGTCGCCACTTCCAGATCGAACACCTGTTTCTGCGCCGCATCGCGCTCGTCTGCCAGCGTACCGCGCTCCCCTTGGAAATTATCCCAGAGAAAACCGTACAGCAGCACCTGTTTGGCGCGGAGCTTTTCCGCCACTTCTTTGCCTTGCGAAGCTTTTTCCGCCTGACGGCGCAGATTCTTCAGATGCGGCTCGATTTCCATCGTCAGACTGTCCACGCGAACCAGGTTCTCGCGAGTACTTTCCAGTTTCCGGAGCGCGCGTTCCTTTTCGATCTGATACTGCTTCACGCCGGCCGCGTCCTCGAAAATAGAGCGGCGCTCGGTCGGCGTGGCGTTCAGCACGGCATCCGACATGCCCTGCGTGATGACGCAGTAGCTGTCTTTGCCGATGCCGGCCTTCGCAAGCATATCCGCGATATCCATCAGGCGCACGCGAGCGCCATTGATGAGATATTCGCTCTCCCCGCTCCTATAGATCTTCCGCGTGATGGACACTTCCGCGAATTCGATCGGGATGCGCTTGTCGGAATTGTCGAAATACAATGTCACCGAGGCGGTACCGAGGCGCGCCTTCTTGTCCGTGCCGGCGAAAATCACGTCTTCGGATTTCTTACCGCGTAGGTTCTTCAGCGATTGTTCACCGATCGCCCAACGTATGGCATCCGCCACGTTCGATTTGCCGCTGCCGTTGGGCCCGACGATCGCCGTGATGCCCCGATTCGCAAAGCTGCGCGTTGCGACACGGGCAGGCGCACCACCATCAGGGGCAGGTTTACCCGCCACGACTTCAGTGTCGGCGGGCAAAAAATCGAGTACCGTCTTATTGGCGAAGGATTTGAAGCCGTTGATTTCGAGTTTCTTCAGATACATGGTGAATGAATTTCAAAGCCAGTCTTTCTTGATCAGACCTTGTTTGGCGGCTTCGCGTTGGGCATCTTGTTTGGACGCGCCCTCGCCCTCGGCCACCAGTTCCTCTTCCAAGAATACCCCCGCGATGAAATGTCGGTCATGATCGGGACCCCACTCTTTCAGAACACGATAATTCGGCGTCACACCGACTTTTTCCTGTGCCAACTCTTGAAAGCGGCTTTTGGGATCAGTATATAACCCCTGTGCCAATACTTCGTCCAGATGCGTCATCACGTGTTTCTCGACAAATACCTTCGCCGCGTCATACCCTTGATCGAGATACAACGCGCCGATGACGGCTTCCATCGCGTTGGCGATCAGGTATCCTCGTGCCCGGCCGGTGTCCTTGGCCTCGCCACGACTCATCAGAAGAAAGTCCTGCAATCCGAGTTCGCGTCCGATTTTCCCGAGAATATCGCCATTGACGAGTGCCGCGCGGAAACTCGTCAGCTCACCTTCGGGATTTTCGAAATGATCGAAGAGGTATCTGGTCACGATCAATTCGAGTACCGCATCACCAAGAAACTCCAAGCGTTCGTTCTGCGGATATTTGTATCCCTTGTGCTCGTTGAGATACGAGCGATGCGTCAGGGCCTCATGAAACAAGGCGGGATTTTTGATCCCGATCCCGAGCTTTTTCTGCAATTGTCCGAGATTGACTCCGGTTTCCATATCCTTGCCGTATCCTGAAGAAAAAAGCGTCTCCGGACGCTTTCGTTGTGTTATTTTTTCGGAGCAGCCTTGCCTGCCTTCCTTGCGTTTTCCTTTTTCTCCTGCGCTTCGAGATTGCGCTTATGATTCTCCGAGACGTCGTCTTTCATCGGTTCCCCCATCTCGCGATAGATCGTCCCGAGCACGCCGTTTATGAAACGCGGGCTGCTGTCGCTCCCGAATGTCTTGGCGAGCTCGATGGCCTCGTTGATGGCGACTTTCGGCGGCACTTCGTCGTAATTCCCGAACATCAGCTCATAGATCCCGAGACGCAGGATGTTCCGGTCTATCACCGTCACCTGTTCGAGCGGCCACTCCGGCGCGCATTTCTCGATGAGCCGATCGATCGTCTTGCGCTCGGAGAGCGTCCCCTCCATCAGATGCCCGGCGAAAATCGCGTCCTCCAGTCCCGGCGCGAATTCGAGGATGTTGCGCTTCAGGATCTCGCGGAAATTCTCATCGTGCTTGCCTTGAAAATCCCATTCGAAGAGGGACTGCATCGCTACCGATCTTTGAAGGTGCCGATTCGCCATGTTGGTTTTGGAGGCCTGAGAAACATATGCGTGTCCCTGCCGGAAGCGGAGGGACAGATATCCGCATCTCAGGCGGTTTTTTTCTTTTTCTCGGATTTGAGTTTCGGAGCGGTATTCACCATTTCCTTGCCTTTGTATGTGCCGCATTTCGGACAGACACGGTGCGGAAGCACGCGAGCCTGGCATTTGGGACATTCCTGGGTCTTCACCAGGGTGACATCGTATTGTTTGCGCGCGCGATCACGACGGTGACGGGTGTGCCGTTGTTTGGGCAATGCCATAATTTCCTACCGTTAAACAGAATTATTCAATATGCTTACTCTATCAGTTTCTTTTCACCTTGACAAGAGTGTCTGGAAAAATCACAAAACCCAGAACACAAAATCCAAACAAAACACGGGTATCAACTCCAAGGCACAAATCACTTCTTGCAAGGTTTCTGCTCTTTGTTTTGAGAGTTGTGCTTTGTTTGGATTTTGTGTTTTGAAAGTTTGTGCTGTCTCATCTTTTCTTCGGTTTCAGGACATTGGCAAAACGCTGATTCGCATTTTCCGGAAGCGACAGGAGCACGGGTCGAAATGACATCCGGTGGATGGGTGAAGGCCCCAGACGGCGCAGCGCATCCATATGTGTTTTCGTGCCGTATCCCTTGTGCTTGGAAAAACCGTAGCCGGGGTACTGTTGGTCGTATTCGATGATCATCCGATCGCGCGTCACCTTGGCGACGATGGATGCGGCGGCGATGGATTTTACCGTCCCGTCCCCGCCGATGACCGCCTCCTGCGCATACGAGCAGTTCGGTATTTCCTGATTCCCATCAACAAGCAGGAAGAAATCTTCATCTTTCGGTTTTTGCTGACTGCCTGCCTGTCCGGTAGGCAGGTTGACTGCCAACTGTTTTCTGAGCGAAGCGACGGCACTTTTCATCGCGAGAAATGTCGCCTGCAGGATATTCACCCGATCGATTGTCTCCGAATTCACGATGCCGATACCGACATCGAAATGCTCCCGGATCACATCGAAAATCTTCTCCCGCTGTTTCTCGGAAAGCTTCTTCGAATCGCGGATGAGCGCGAAGTCCTTCGCCAGATTTTCAGGAATCGAAAAATCATCCTGCCTGTACCAGACTGCAGCGGCCACCACCGGCCCCGCGAGCGGCCCCCGTCCCGCCTCATCCACGCCGATGACGAACCTCTGTCCGAGCAGCGCCCGTTCACGCTCTTTTTCGAATGTCGTTTTTTGCATATCTATAGTATACAGCACACGCAACCATTTGTTAACATTGCAGCAAAAGGGTTTACACTTCCCCAGGAAGGTTTAAGCTAA
>JBBTWT010000006.1:0-4543 GCA_038078615.1 Patescibacteria group bacterium
ATACATAAACTTGAACATCTTCACGCTATCCTGGGTTGTGTAAGAAAGCATGAATGAATGGTGCCCGTTGTATACTTTCAACAGATCTGTCTTTATAGTTTCATGGACTTGTATTGCCAACTCCTGCAAAAATTCTTTACTTCCGCTGGTAAAAACCGTGCACAATTTGTTCAAAATCAAGGATTGTCGCTTCCCTTTTTTCATATCTATCCGTACACAACCGTCCCCATCAAAATACCCTCGTACAAATTGACTAAGGTACTTTTTTGGGATGGAGGGAAATTTTATGGTCAAAGATTTGTTCGGATAAAGCCCAAGACTAATAAGATCATCATACAATTCATGGCTTCCGATTCTCAGTAAATAGCTTATTTTTGAGTTCTTTGTCTTCGGAGGCTGAGAAACTATAGTGTGTTCAGAGCCAAGCCACTTTTTTATCTTTACAATATTGTTTCTCTCCACGCTTGATACTCGAATGTATTTACCGCGAATAGACACGGCATTCTCAAGGCTCCCATCGGCATAGAGATACCCCAAAGTGTATGCCATTTCTTCTGTCCATTTTTTGAAAAAATCTTCGTTTACCCTGTATTTGATTCCCATGTATAGAAGGTTATGTCCTATACTGCAAGTATATCAAATAAGAGACTAGACAGTCAACAAAAAAAGTGGGGGGGCGCCCCCACTTTTTTTGTTTGTTGTTCTTTACTTTACTCGATGACTTCCGCCACCAGATTCCGGCGACCGAACGCGAAGGCTTCCGTCTTGGTCTCCACATAGATATCGAAGTGGTTGCCCTTGATGGCGCCGCCGCGATCCTCGCAGCGGAGCTCGCCCACACCTTCGATGCTGATCTTGGTACCGAACGGAAAGGCCGGGGGACAGGCGAGGGTGCGCTTCTCCTCCACCTTCAGCCCGGAAGCGGTGATACCGTCGCTCTTGCCGCACTCATCGGCCGCCGCCGTATAGGCAGAGGCATTGATGGTGAACCTCTCTTTCGGCAGGGCAGCCCACAGATGAGCTTGTTTCTCCCTCCAGCGGTTGAGGGTTTTTTCTTCGAAAGAGAGCGGGGCATCGGCGACCTTTTCAGACGCCTCATTTTCGACAACGAATGTCCAATTGAGCAGGAACGGATCGCCCTTGAAATCATACGTGCCTGCCAAAGGAAGCTCGCTTTTCACTTCCGCAGCCTGAACAATGCTCGCGCCAGAAAAGAGCGCCATGGCCGCTATCACGAAAAGAAGCCTCATGCGAAATATCATAGATTGCTCTTACGAGATGAGCCGCGACCCTCGGAAGGGGAACGGGCTAGCCTTCAGGTACTCCTCGCCAGAGGCGGGTAAACCTTTTTGGACCAACCACCGATGATAGCACACAAGCTACCGCTGGTCAAGCTGAAAATCCAGTTATTCGGCTTATATAAGGCAAAAAACTACATCAAAAGAGGTAGTTTTCGCTTGTTTAAGAGATTTTCTTGAATACCTGAATCGTAGAGATTTGGTTGTCGCTATAATAAACCATTTTCTGTGAATTTTTCTTCTCCGCAGACTTTCGATATGTCTCATCATGAACAAAAAAAGAAGGGGTTGAATCTTGCGATCACAACCCCCTTTAGGTTAGCCGTTCTTTTCTGAAAAGTCCGGCCACCATGTGTGTGTCTTGATACTCACACAAAGCCACTTTGGCCATCTCCATCGCCTTCAGCCGTTGCCGGAGTTGTCCCGGTTTCGGTTTGTACGAAGATAGAAGAACTTCGCCTCGGCAACTCATCTTGAGACACTGATCGCTCTCATCGTATCGAGTGCTCGTATTGTCCGCGTTGACTGCCATTCCGCTTTGCGCGAGTAGCCGATAGACTGGTTCGATCGTGTAGGATTGAGACATTTTCTCGTGCGGCGTTTCCGCCGTAACGAGAAATAAATCATCCCTCTCCATAGCTTGTCTGATGTTATCATCCAAACTTCGGTTGGAAAATATGACTGCATTCCCAACCAACACGATGAGTGTCTGCCCCGTGATTCCTTGGCGTAGCTTTTGTATGACACCATTCTGCTCGATGTCAGCACGCGCTTCAGAAAACGAAGTAACCGGACAGGCTACCCGCGCTTGCTCCGTGACTCTTTCGAGCGATGGAGCGCAGATGTCGTTGATGACATACTTTCCGACTTTGAGCTGATTGGCAAAGAGAGTTACTTCTCTGCCGTTGCCAACTCCGAGATGGAGTACATTCACGACATTCGCCACATGACGAACTACGACTGGCAGAAACCTAATGAGAGCTTCAAACTCCCGACGACCGATATCGAACCCTTGGTGATTGACGATAGCGTCCCAGATTCCATCATGGTAAAAGTTTTTCGTTTCCATTGTTTCCTCCTTTTACCACGGCAGATGTATCTGAGGGTCGTAGCCCAGATTTCTCAACCACTCGACGCCTTGAGCAAACGAACGCGAGTAGACCGGAAATTGAGCGAACCCACCTTCTTTAGTGTAGCCACCAACTTCCGTAGAGCAGTCGAGCGTGAACATACAACCTCCGCCTTTCGCGCAACGCACGCTCAAATCGAAGTGTTCACGCGTTGAGAACCACGGCAGAGCTTCCGGTATCGCAAGCGAATATAACGCGCCCACGAACTCATACTCTTTGTCGCCGTAGAATGCCGGAGCAGTGTGCATCGGGATGCCAGCGCCGTCTTTCCAACGCGGCATACCGAAGATGATGTTTGCCCCATATTCCTTGCGAAGGTAGAGCGCATGGTCGAGCGTAGCCAACGCGTCAAAACGCCAGTCAGCCAAACCACCAAGAAACGCAACCCCCACAGTCTTGATGCCGCCTTGCAGCGCTCTGTCATGAGCATCAAGACGATACCGCATGTTCGCCTTTGGTCCGTGCGGATGCGCCCCCTTATATGTGTCGGCAACATACGTCTCCTGCCAAACAATCGCGAAAGTGCAGCCTGCGTCCGCAAGCACTCGATAGTCGTCAACACGCTTGAGTGGGAAAAAGTTAATCCCCACATTCTGCACGCCAGCCTCTTTTGTTGCGGCAACCATCCGCGCGGCGTTTTGACCTTTCAGTAATTCCGGGTCTGTCGCCGCAACAAGTTCGATATCGCCGTATCCGAGCTGAAGCAAGTGAGTTGCTTCTTTATGAACTTCGTCGGCATTCATACGCTTAAGCTTATCAGCAGGCACATTACCATGCCGCCAAGGACAATACACGCAGTAGTCGAGACATCCCCCTCTGTTCGGATCGCCGTCGGAAATGTATAGCGGTGGCATAAGGAAGAGTTTTTTCTTCCATGTTTCCGCCCGAACTTGTTTAGCTTTTTCAAAAATGTTCTCTCTTGCCAGGTCATTTTCAAAAGCCAAGATCAACTTCGCAGCACTTTTCAAAGAAACGGCCCCTGCCTCTTCCAGAATTCCCTGGATATCCGAGGTCTCCGGTTTACTGTTCCTCAGCAACTCTTCTATTTTCAAAGAACTAAATTTTTTGCTAAACATAAAGCCTCCTGTGTGTTTAACGGCATATCATACCAGTTTTGCAAAATGTGTCATTCTTTTTTATATGATTGTTGACTAATTGTATTATTTCGGCTATAATGAAGCATATTAATGTCGGTAATTTTTGATGATATTATTATGAAACGTGATGATATAGCTCGTTTTTTAATCAAAATTGGCTTAAGTGAGCTCGAAGCCTCATGTTATTTTAATCTTTTGAAACAAAGCCCTCAGCGAGCCTCGGAGCTTTCTAAAAAACTATCGGTACCCAAGGCAACCATCTTGAATGCCCTCTATCGTATGAGCGATGAGATGGGAATTGTCAAGAGGTCTAAAAGGAGAAACTCTTTCTTGTTTCTTGTCGAGGACGCGAAAGATATATTCAACTATCTGGAAAGAAAGGAGCTGCAGATAAAAAATAGCAAAAGTGAGATTGAAAGTCTCCTTCCGGAGATGAGGTCTATGCAAAACTTCGAAACTCGCCAGCCGAAAATTTATTATTATGAGGGGGCAGAAGGAATGAAGCAGGTGTTTGAAAAGTTACTAGAGGAAGCCGATGGGGTGATCGGGTACGGAAGCAACGAAGATGACCATAAGTATCTTCCGGAGCTGTACCCAGATTATTATGACCGGAGAGTTCAAAAGAAAATCCAGGTAAAAGCAATCATCCCCGCGCTTCCTTTTAATATCCGAGAGACCATAAAAAATGAACTCAAACACCAGAGAAAAACTCATCTGGTGCCAAAAGAGTGGAACTATCCGGTACAAGTGAACATATACAAAAATACTGCGGCTTTTTATTCCCTCGAAGAAAGTTTCGCTCTTGTTATAAAAAGCAAACCAATCGCGGGGTGCCTGAAAAAGGTATTCGAGCTCGCTTTTGAAAAGGCAGCGGAGTACGATAAAAAGATTAGAAATGAAAATTCTTTGGCTAGTCTATGAATTTCTTGACTCACGCCCTTCTCCTCCCCTTACCACTAAAAAAGCAAAAAAGAATAACGCACGGTCATTCTTTTTTGCTTTACTAGAGCTGGCTAGT
>JBBTWT010000007.1:0-65120 GCA_038078615.1 Patescibacteria group bacterium
TTGCATACGGATATACTACTCCTATCCGTTGCGTTAGATTACTGACTCCAAGATTGAAAAATTTGAAAAATGACGCGATACGGCGGGGTTTCCGGAACCCGGCTCCCGGGTGTATGATAGGGGTATGAAATAACACAGGGAGACTATGGAAACGGTCGGCTTACTCAATCGGGCTCTCAATACTTCTCTCGGGACGTTCTTCATCTCGGATACGGCGGGGACGGCTCTGTATGCCAATGCGGCCATCGAGCGGCGCACCGGATATGCTATCGGTGAGATCATCGGCAAGACCCCCGGGAAACTGTGGGGTGGGCAGATGCCGCGCGCTTTCTACAATACATTGTGGACGACGATCGAGGGCCGGCATCAGCCGTTCGTGGCGACCGTGACGAATGTGCGCAAGGACAAGACGCGCTATCAGGAGCTCCTCGCCATCGCCCCGATCGCAAGGAAAGGCAAGACCGCGCCGGAGTATTTCATCGCCCTGCAAATGGGGCATCTGACAGACGAGGCCGAGCGCGAGCGTTTCCGCAAGGAATTTCCCAGGGTGTTCGCGAAAAAAAGCATCGCGAGCGATGAGGAGCGGCTCCGATTCATGCTGCGCTCGCTCGGTGCGACATCCGCGGCGCCGGCGACAGGAGGGCAGTCTCTCGCGGAGATGTTCCAAGAGACGCTCGTAGCGCCGTTCGAAGAGCGGTTCCGGGCGCGTACCGAAGACCGGGAGCTCGTTCTCGCGGCGCAGGGGGATCCGAAACAGTTCCAGGCGCTGTACGGCAAGTATCGCCATACGGTGTTCGTGTATTTCCTGCGGCACGTCGGCGGCAATGTCGAGATAGCCGAGGATCTGGCGCAGGACACGTTCTATCGCGCGTTCCGGTATTTCGAGAATTTCCGCCTCACCAACGCGTCATACGGGACGTATCTGCTGCGCGTGGCGCACAACGTGCTCGTCAATCATTTCCGCAAGCAGCAGTTCCTGTCATTGATCGAAGAGCCGGCAGTGGAGGAAACGGCGGATGCCTGCCAGCTCTCGCTCTCGGAAGATGCGCTCTGGCAGTCGCCCAAGCTCCGTGAAACCGAGCGCAAGGTGCTCGCTATGAAGTACCAGGAGGGTTTCTCCGTGCATGAGATAGCCACGACCCTCGGCAAGAGCGACAACGCCGTAAAACTGCATCTGAGTCGCGCTCGGAAGAAGCTGCGCACGCTCCTCGGGGCATAAGTCTCGGGCAGTGCGATTCTGCTGTCAAAAAGTGAAATTATACCATATATTGTGTTTTCCGGTGTCATTCTGACACCTTTTTTGTTTTCAGGTGTTTAACATTATGAAAGGTAAAAGACGCTTCGGGGGAAGTTGTTTTTTCTTCTCTCTCAAAACGGCTTTTCAATCCCTAATCAACACAAAAAACGCCTATGCCGATATACAAGGTACAGAAGCGGAACGGTGGAATCGTGGATTTCGACCTCTCGAAGATCGAGAACGCCATAGTCAAGGCGGCTCTCGCCGTGGGGAAAGAAGGGGATGTGACGGCGCATATCCTGGCTCAGGATGTCTATGCCAAGCTGGAAGAACAGTTCGAGGACGGGATCCCGTCGGTGGAGCAGACGCAGGATCTGGTCGAAGAGACGCTCATCCAGTACGACTATGCCGATGTCGCCAAGGCGTACATCCTGTATCGCGAGAAGCGGCGCGAGGTGCGCGAGGCGAGGAATGTCGTCGTCCAGGTGGAGAAAGCGGTGACGGACTATCTCCAGAAGCTCGACTGGCGCGTCAATGCCAATTCCAACCAAGGGTATTCTCTGGGCGGGATGATCCTCAATACGGCCGGCAGCGTGATCGCGAACTACTGGCTCTCGCATATCTATCCGAAGAATGTCGGCGATGCCCATCGCAATGCCGATATTCACATCCATGATCTGGATATGTTTTCCGGCTACTGCGCGGGGTGGAGTCTGCGCGTACTCCTCGAAGAGGGATTCAACGGGGTGCCGAACAAGGTGGAATCCGCGCCGCCGAAACATCTGAATTCCGCCGTGTCGCAGATGGTGAACTTTCTCGGGACGCTCCAGAACGAGTGGGCGGGAGCGCAGGCGTTCTCGAGTTTCGATACGTATCTCGCGCCGTTCGTGAAGAAATACGAGATGGCACTTATGACCGATATCAAGAAATACGGCATGAAGTTCGCTTCGAAAAAATCCCGGGCGAAATATATCGCGGATGAGACCTATGCATACGTCTATCAGAATATCCAATCGTTCGTCTTCAACCTGAACATCCCTTCGCGCTGGGGGACACAGACGCCGTTCACGAACATCACGCTCGACTGGGACTGCCCGGAGGATATGCGGGACAAGCGGCTGTTGCTCGGCGGCGAGCCGTTCCAGTACGCATTCGGAGAACTGCAGCGCGAGATGGATGTCATCAATCGCGCGTTCATCGAAGTGATGTCGAAGGGCGATGCCCGCGGGCGCACGTTCACCTTTCCCATCCCGACGTACAATGTGACGAAGGACTTCGATTGGGAAGATCCGAAAAACCTGCCGCTCTTCGAGATGACCGCCAAGTACGGAACGCCGTATTTCCAGAACTTCATCAATTCCGATCTCAATCCCGGCGACGTGCGCTCGATGTGCTGTAGGCTCCAGCTCGATCTGCGCGAGCTGCGCAAGCGCGGCGGGGGACTCTTCGGCTCGGCGGAGATGACCGGTTCCATCGGCGTCGTCACGCTGAGCGCCGCGCGCATCGGCTACCTCTGCCGCGGCGACAAGGAGAAATTCTTCAAGCGCATCGGGCATCTGATGGAGCTTGCCAAGACATCGCTCGAGATCAAGCGCACAGAGGTGCAGAAGTGGATCGATGCCGGACTGTTCCCGTATACCAAGCGCTATCTCGGCTATCTGAAGAATCATTTCTCGACGATCGGTGTGAACGGCATCAACGAGGCCATCCGCAATTTCACCGATGATGCGGAGAATATCACCACGCCGGTAGGGCACGCGTTCGCCGAAGAGATCCTCGACTTCATGCGCGAGCGTATCAAGGATTATCAGGAAGAGACGGGGAATTTCTACAACCTCGAAGCCACTCCGGCCGAAGGCACGACGTACCGTTTCGCCAAGGAAGACAGGAAGCGTTTCCCGGAAATCCTCCAGGCCGGTACACAGGAGGCGCCGTACTATACGAATTCGTCGCAGATCCCGGTCGGATATACGGATGACGTGTTCGAGGTGCTCGAGCTCCAGGACAGCCTGCAGACGAGATATACCGGCGGGACGGTGCTCCACTGCTATATGAACGAGAAGGTGAGCTCCGGACAATCCTGCCGCAATCTGGTGCGCAACATCCTCTCGAATTTCCGCCTGCCGTACATCACGATCACGCCGACGTTCTCGATCTGTCCGAAGCACGGGTATCTTGCGGGGGAATATGATTTCTGTCCGAAGTGTGATAAGGAGCTCGGCATCGAGAGCGAGGAGCGGTTCGACCACGAGTCGCGCAAGAAATACCAGAGCGCTCACCCCGCGAAGTAACCGACACATCCGTATGCGGTCGCACACAGATGTGTAGGAGGAGTTTTGGCGGACGGCACAACAGGAGGGAAGAGTGAAAAACAATCGCTAACAAACTAACTGACAAACATATGTCGGACAAGAAGACGGGGCAGGGAGAAGAGGGAGCAGCAGAGTCCGTCTGCGACGCTTTGCCAGCCCGCAAAGCTGCGCTTAATGCTGCTGACGGGCGCAGCGATGCGAGTGGACGCACGCGCTGCGAGATCTGGACGCGCGTGATGGGGTATCATCGTCCGGTGTCGCACTTCAATATCGGCAAGAAGTCCGAGCACTACTCGCGCAAGCATTTCCAGGAGACCGTCGCCGCCAATCACGAGTTCTGCGAGAAGTACCGGCTCGTGACGTGCTGATAGCGGGCAGCATGGTTTTTGGAGCGCCCGATCAGCAAAAACTTTTCAGAGGAGACACTCGTCCGCCCAGCGGCGGACTCACTTCTGAAACTTTTTTGATCCGCCCCGTGAGCACGGGGCGGCACCATGCTCAAAAAATTTTCAAGCCTCTCTGAAATGTTTTTGCGACAGGCGCTTGCCGGTAGCGGAAGCTTGGAGAAGCTCAACGTCACTCATATGATCATCAGCGGCATACAAAAATTCACGCTGCTCGATTTCCCGGGGAAGATCGCGTGCATCCTCTTCACGGGCGGGTGCAATTATCGCTGCGGGTTCTGCCACAATCCGGAATTCGTCCTGCCGGAGGAGCTCGCCAAGCTTCGCAAGAGTTTCATTCCCGAGGAAGCGGCGCTCAATTTCCTGAAGCAGCGCCGGGGGATGCTCGACGGGGTCGTGATTTCCGGCGGCGAGCCGACGATCATGCCGGATCTGGAGAGTTTCATCGGGAAGGTGCGGAACCTGGGCTTCGCGGTGAAGCTCGATACCAACGGCAATCGTCCGGAAGTGTTGCGCTCGCTGATAGACAAAGGGTTGGTGGACTATGTGGCGATGGATTTCAAGACGAGTCTCCCCGGGTATCGTTCACTTGTGGGATCGGGTGCGGATGAGATAAAATTGCGCGAAAGCATCGAGCTGTTGAAAGAAGGGCAAGTCGATTATGAATTCCGTACCACGCTCATCCGCGAAGTGCATACGTCTGCGGTTCTCGAGATGATGCGTGACACTCTGGCTGGAGCGAAGCGCCTGTATCTCCAGACATTCCGCAGCGGTATCACGCTTGACTCCGCGTTTAAGGATTTTCACAGTTTCGATACCGGTGAGACGCGGGAAATAGCGAAATTGTTTTCAGAAAACGTGGAGGAGGTACATATACGCGAAGGGTAGATTTCTTTTGACAACCATTCCGTTTTTTGGTAGCCTCCGATGATGGATCTGGAACATCAGGTCTAGGACAAGTTCGTGAACAATTCACATTTTGGAGGTAGCCATGGCGAGCGATGAGAAGAAGCGGCAAGTGATGCGAGCCATCATTCAGTCCGGAGGTATTGAAATCCGGGATGTGGATGGTGGTGAGGAACCGTTCGTGTACAGTTCCAAAAATCGTGGTCCCGGGTACGTCGATATCAAGGGACGTGTCGGGTTTAACAAAGTGTTCGATCCGATGGTTGACTTACTGGCCGACACTTTGGTGGCGGACA
Organism: Patescibacteria group bacterium; assembly: GCA_038078615.1. Classification (GTDB taxonomy): domain Bacteria; phylum Patescibacteriota; class Minisyncoccia; order Moranbacterales; family UBA1568; genus UBA1568. Next base: position 5,156 of record JBBTWT010000007.1, read on the forward strand.
AAGTCGATTTCGACATGATCGTCGGCATGATGACTGGCGGTGCATTGCCTGGCTACCGGCTGAAGCAGCTGATACAGGAACATATCGGAAGGCCGATCGTGTATGTCTATCAGCGCGGCGCCAGAAAAGTCGGCGGTCACGGCGAGCTCGACACCGGAGACCGCAACAATCCCGATGTCGTGCCAGGCATTCGAACGCTTGTGGTCGAGGAACTGGTAAACTTCGCGGTCACTACGTGCAATGGCGTAGCCTACGAAAGGGGTCTCGGGCGTACCGTGACAGACGCAGCCTGCATCTTGTGCTATGAGAACCCCGTTGCCATACAGCGACTTCGGGAAAACCACATCGAACTGCATTATCCGATATCCTTGCCGGAAATTCTACACTTCGGCGGTCAGGAACACCTTTTGCAATCGCAAGCGGTGGATTCGTACATGCAGTTCCTGGAAGATCCGAGGGCGTGGAATGAAAGTCGGGGATTCCAGTTTTACGCGGCAGGAGAATAGACATGAAACCTAAAACTGTGTTACCAGCATTCTGGTTGGCCGTCGACGGGTCCAGGCCTGAAAACGTGCGGAAGAAGCTCGAATTGATCGCGGGAGTTGAAGGTGACTATGGCCTGAAACTCAACCTGGACCTTGTTTTACGATCCTGGTCCATGATCCGCGAAGTGCAGGACTCTACCGGCAGGCCGTTGTTCGTCGATACCAAGATGAACAATGGCAGAAGGACGATGACGGAGATCATTCATATGCTGGCCGATGAGGGTGTGGCGATGACAAACGCCTATGCTTTGGCGGATCACCTGCTCGAAGAGCCGGCACGTGCGGCGGACAATGCCGGGATGATGTTTCTCGGTCTGACAGTAATGACGCACCACACGGACGCGTACTGCAGGAAATTCCATGGTCGTACCATGGCCGAAACCGTGCGCCTGTTGGCTGAAGTTGCTCTCAAGCGTGGTTGTGACGGCTATATCCTCCCGGGGACGTGCCTCCATGCCGTGGCTGATCTGGGAGGGGTGAAGTTCAATCCCGCTGTTCGCCCTCCTTGGGTAGCCGACAAGAAGGCCAACCTGCAGGAACAAGTGGTAACGATACAAGAGGCTTTCGAAAACGGAGCCCACCTCGTTTCCTGCGGTAGCCCGGTGTTTAATGCGGAAAATCCTCGGGATGCGCTCAAGCAGATCCTGTCCGAAGTTCGTCAGGCCAAGAGTTGAACACCGAACGGGTGTCTCGAAGGTGCTCACTGTCGCGTAACGCGCGACAGCAGAGGCCTTCTTTTTTTACCTGATTTTTCTTGCGTACGCGGAGAAACCTCCCCAGTCCCTCTGTACACATTTTTCCACGACCGTGGAGAAATGTGTACAAATATAAAATGACGCGTGTGGTATAGTTGGGGCATGAGGAAGAAATTTTTATACGGTATCATTTTGATTATCGGTGCGATGGTCGCAGTCGCGTGGGCGAACACTTTTCTGGTTGATGAAAATTTGGATACTGCAAAAACCGCAGAGCGTTTGATGCAAGAGACAAATATCCAAACAGAAGCTCTATCTGAAGAGAAAAAAGTACCGGAAGAAAGCGAAGGAGCCAAGGAAAATGAGCCGGTGGTGCCTGTGCCGGAACCGATCGTAGAAGCGCCGAAAGGGAGCCTCATTGAGGATGTTCCGTTTACCGTGCAGGCACCATCCGGACAGTGGGGGGATCCGGTGTTTCAGAACGGCTGCGAAGAGGCCTCGCTCGTTATGGCGGCTTATTGGATATCCGGCAAACCGCTCACGCCCGCTCTCGCGGAAAAGGAGATGCAGGCTCTGGCGCGTTATGAAGAAAACTGGCTGGGGCATTCGGTAGATACGTCGATTGAAGATATGGGAGTGCTGCTCGAAGCGAACTACGGCATCGCATCAAGCGTGGAGCATACCGATGATGAGACACTCGCTCGCATCCGGGAGGCGCTTAGCGAGGGAGCGATCGTCATCGTGCCGGCGGACGGCAGAAAGCTCCGCAACCCGCATTTCACCCAGCCAGGACCGCCGCGGCATATGCTCGTCGTCATCGGCTATGATGCGGAAACCAAAGAGTTCATCACCCATGACCCGGGGACAAAGCGCGGAGAGCGCCATCGGTACCGAGAACAGGTACTTTTCGAGGCTATCCGCGATTATCCGACCGGCGATCATCTGCCATTTCCCGAAGAAGAGCACAAGACGATGGTCATTATCGGAAAATCGTGATATAATGAGGGTGTAACCAGTAATATAAATGTATGGGGCTTTTTTTTCCATCAAAGAAACCAGCAATGCCATTCTCGTCAAAACCGGGAGTTTCTTCAGGTTTGAAAGGTTTGAACACAAGAGGAGTTATCACATCGAGTGAATTCAAGCGTAAAATCACGCCGGCTTTGACAAGGGCATTTGGCAGGACGAAAGGCGCGAATATAGAGAATATGTTGATAGGGGATACGAATCACAGCGGCTACACGCGCAGTATGACTGGGCGAGAAGCGACTGAAACTTTGAAACATTTGGGGAAAAACAGCAGAGACGACCTCTCGAATAAAGAGATCGAAAAGCTGAAGGGCATAATCAGCTCGCAATTATAATCTTCTGGAGGAAGTATCGGCAGGCAATCATACGATGCGGGTCGCGATACGGCAGAGCAGGCGGGCGAAGAACATGCGGATCGTCGTGCGGAGAGATGGGAGCGTTTTGCTGACGCTTCCGTTTTTCGTCTCTTACGAGCGGGGCCGGCGGTTTTTCGAGAGCAAGGCCGGATGGATCCGCGAGAAGATAGCGGACCTCGCCGAGCGGCCGGATCATATCCTGCGGCGTGGCGGCGTCAGGGAATACCGGGAATCTCGCGAGGCGGCGTGCCGGCTCGTGGAGGAGCGGCTCGCGCATTTTCAGGAGATCTACCGGGTGAGTTGGAAACGAGTGAGTATCCGTAACCAGAAGACGCGCTGGGGCAGCTGCTCGCATGGCGGCAGCCTGTCATTCAACTATCGCCTGATATCGCTTCCGCCGCATCTCGCCGATTATGTCATCGTGCACGAGCTCTGTCATCTGCTGGAGCTCAATCACTCGCCGAAATTCTGGGCACTCGTCGCACGGACTTTCCCCGACTATCTCTCTTTGCGGCGTGAATTGCGGCTGTTGTAGCCGGTCTTTTGTTCATCGGGCTGCCGCGAATACCGCAGGGATATCGCGCACGGCATTGACAGGATATCTTTTCTCTGCTTTAATTGAATTCTTACTCTAGAGCCTCTTATCCGGCTCTACATCCTTTGGTTGAGTCTTATTCTCTAATCCGAAGGGAAGAGATAAGATTTAATCCGTAAAAGGCGCCCACTTTTGGTACATTTCTTCGTTGCAAGCTCTGGTACTCGCCGCTGTTATGTGACATACAGCTTGCTCCGTTCCTCCCTTGCGCCTCGAACTGCACTCAAAAGCGAACGCCTTATACAATAACAGATATGTTCAGCAGAAATCCGAGGGGGAGAGCCCCTCATCGCGGCGGCTCCGTCAATCGTTTCGGCAGGCCGACATCCCGCAGCAGAAGCAGAAAACCCGCAGGCCGCACCTTCGACTTCACGCAGTTCGTGAAGAAAGCCATTCAGACGACCGAGACGGAAGTCTTCAATCCGACGCACCGCTTCGCCGATTTCGAGATGCACAGCAAGCTCAAGGCGAATGTCGCCGCCGTCGGTTACGTGCATCCGACGCCGATCCAGGACGGGACGATCCCGCACATCCTGAACGGCCGCGACGTCATCGGTGTCGCCAACACGGGCACCGGCAAGACCGCTGCGTTCCTCCTGCCGCTCATCCACAAGACGTTCAAACACCGAACCGAGAAGGTCCTGATCATCGTTCCGACGCGCGAATTGGCGCTGCAGATCGAGGACGAGCTGCGCAAGTTCTCAGCGGGATCGGGGCTGAATTCGGCGCTCTGCATCGGCGGCGCGAATATGGGAAACCAGCTCCGGAGCCTCTCGCGCAATCCGAGCTTCGTCATCGGCACGCCGGGACGCCTGAAGGATCTCATCGAGCGCAAGAAGCTGCATATCGCGGAATTCAACAATATCGTGCTCGACGAGGTGGATCGTATGCTCGATATGGGATTCATCAATGATATCAAATATCTCGTAGCGCTCCTGAAGACGCCCCGCCAATCGTTGTTTTTTTCGGCGACGATGCCGCGGGAGATAGCCGATCTGGCCCGGAAGTTTGCCAATGACCCGGTAACCATCACCATCAAGGCGCGCGCAACAGCCGAGAATGTCGACCAGGACATCGTGCGTGTCTTGCGGACGGAGGAAAAAATAGAGGTATTGCACAACATCCTGCTCAAGCCGGAAGTAAAGAAGGTCCTCATCTTCGGACGTACCAAGCATGGCGTGGAAAAACTGTCTCACCGCCTGATCGAACGCGGGTTCAAGGCCGACTCCATCCACGGCGACAAGTCGCAGTCCCAGCGCGCCCGCGCTCTGCGCCGCTTCAAGCAGGATGAGATATCCATCCTCGTCGCGACCGACGTGGCCGCGCGCGGACTCGATATCCCGGACGTCTCGCATGTCATCAACTACGAATTGCCGGAGAATTACGAGGATTATATCCATCGTATCGGCCGTACAGGGCGTGCCTCCAAAAAGGGCAATGCGCTGACGTTCGTGGACTAAACAGAGCCTTGATATTTTCGCAGTATCACATAACTGACGGTCGTCATTTATGTGATACGTCCGCAGTAGCAGCAGTCTCACCGTGGCGGGACTGTTTTTTTTCAGCTATACTGTGAGAATCGTCAGTTGTACGTACTATGAATTTTTTCATCGCTATCGAGCAGTTCGTCAGGACGTACGCTACGGAGGTTCCTCTCACGTGGTTCGTGTTCGTCGGCTCTTTTTTCGAGGAAGTCGTGAGCCCGATCCCATCCGCGCTCATCATGGGGACGGCCGGATCGCTCGCGCTGGTGCAGGGGAGCACGCTCTGGTATCTCGTCTGGCTGGCGCTCATCGGCAATGTCGGCAAGACGCTCGGCGCCTGGCTGTATTATCTGATCGGCGACAAGCTGGAGGATCTGCTCGTCAGGCCTTTGACAAAATATTTCGGCGTGAAGCATGAGGAGATAGAGAACATCGGCAAGCGGTTTACGGGGCATCATCTCAAGGACGGCGGCGTCGTGTTCCTGCTGCGCGTGCTGCCGTTCGTTCCGGCACTGCCGGTATCCCTCGCCGCCGGCATCATCAAGATGGACGTGCGCGTGTATCTGCTCGCCACGTACGCGGGCAATTTTTTCAAAGACATTTTCTATCTCTATGTCGGTTATGTCGGACTCGCCAAGCTGCATACCCTGTGGCGCGCGATAGAACCGGTGAAGTTCGGCGTCGATATACTGGTCGCCATCGGCATCGTCATCTTCCTTGTTTTCCTGTATGTGCATCGGGGCACGGGCCAGCGTTTCCTGCGGTATTCCGACGGCCGCCTGCGCGCGGCGCTCGCACGCCTGTTTCGCAAGCGTGATTCGTAACGCATATTCTGTATTCTTATGCCGGTATTCCGTCTCCAATCACCCTATCAGCCGGCTGGCGATCAGCCTCAGGCGATCGTGTCTCTGGTGCGCGGATTGCGCGAGGGCAAGCGTTCCCAGACATTGCTCGGCGTGACCGGATCCGGCAAGACCTTCACGATGGCCAATGTCATCGCGCAGATGGATAAGCCGGCGCTCGTCATCGCGCACAACAAGACGCTCGCGGCGCAGCTCGCGCAGGAATATCAGGAATTTTTTCCCGATCACGCCGTGCATTATTTCGTCTCGTATTACGACTACTATCAGCCGGAAGCCTATATGCCGACGACGGATACGTATATCGAGAAAGACGCGCAGATCAATGCGGAGATCGATCGTCTGCGGCACGCCTCCACGCAGTCGCTCCTGACGCGCCGCGACGTGATCATCGTCGCTTCCGTCTCGTGCATCTACGGGTTGGGCAGTCCTGCGGAATATGAGAAGGAGAATATGCGTCTCGAGACCGGTATGCCGTGCTCGCGGACGGAGCTCCTCCACCGGCTCGTATCCATCTTCTTCGAGCGTACCAATGCCGATCTGTCTCCCGGGCAATTCCGGAGCATCGGCAACCGCATCGAGATCATGCCGATCTCGGAGAAATTCATCTACCTGCTGGAAATTATCGGCGGCCGACTGGGGAGCATCACGAAGATCGATCCGGTATCGCAGAAGATCCTCGATACTCCGACGACTATCTTTCTTTTTCCGACGAAGCACTTCATCACGGACAAGGATCAGAAAGATTTCGCGATACAGTCCATCCGTCTCGAGCTCGCAGCACGATTGCAGGAGCTCGAGGCCGAGGGGAAAATTCTCGAGGTGGAGCGGCTCAAGCGGCGCACGAATTATGACCTGGCGATGATGCAGGAGATCGGCTATTGCAGCGGCATCGAGAACTATTCACGCCATCTGTCCGGCAAGGAGCCTGGCGAGCCGCCGGAGACGCTGCTCTCATATTTCCCCCGCCGTCGTAAAAGCTCTGGCGGGCAGGCGCACACTGATGTTTGGGAGCCTGATTTTCTAACAATTATAGATGAGTCGCACGTGACTTTGCCGCAGCTCCGCGGGATGTACGCCGGCGATCAGGCGCGCAAGAAAACGCTCGTCGAGTACGGCTTCCGCCTGCCCTCCGCGCTCGATAACCGGCCGCTCCGCTCCGAGGAATTCATGGAGCGGGTAGGACAGATGGTGTTCACGTCCGCGACGCCGGCGGACTATGAACGCGAGACAAGCGGGCAGATCGTGGAACAGGTGATCCGTCCGACCGGTCTCATCGACCCGGAAGTGGCGGTGCTGCCGATTCATGAGACAAAAGAGTATCCTGGACAAATTCAGGATTTTATCGCGCAGACTGAAGAAGAGGTGAAAAAAGGCGGGCGCGTGATCGCGACGACCTTGACAAAAAAGATGGCGGAGGACTTGAGTACGTATCTGAAAGAAAAGAACATCAAGTCCGAATACCTGCACAGCGATATCAAGACCATCGATCGCATCAAGATCCTGACCCGGTTCCGCAAGGGAGAGTTCGATTGTCTGGTGGGAGTGAATCTGCTCCGTGAGGGACTCGATCTTCCCGAGGTATCGTTCATCGGCATTCTCGATGCGGACAAGGAGGGATTTCTCCGATCGGAGACTTCTCTCATCCAGATCATCGGCCGGGCAGCGCGCAATGTGTCCGGCCGCGTCGTCTTGTATGCCGAACGCATTACCGGATCAATGGAGTATGCTCTCAGCGAGACGAATCGGCGCAGGAAGCTCCAGATGGCGCACAATAAGCTGCACGGCATCACGCCGGCTACGATCAAGAAGACGATCCACGACATCACGGAAGCCTTGGAAAGCGAGCATGACAAGGCGGTGCGCGCCAACATCGGCCTGGACCGGGAGATATTCGCCAAGAACCCCGAGAAGCTCATCAGGCTGAAGGAAAAAGAGATGCGGGAAGCGGTGAAGGCGCTGGACTTTGAAACGGCGGCGATCCTCCGCGACGAACTCGCCATACTGAGGGGAAAAACGGACAAGATGTTGGGATGACGTTGTCAGGGGGGATTGGTATGGACAAAATTATGAGTCTGTGTTAGGGTGTGAGGTCGCAACCGCGACATGTAACTTAACAGAGGAGCTTACAATGATCGAAACACTGTTCGGTTTTGGGGCGGCACTTGTGCCGTTCTGGTGGGTTGTGCTCGTTATCACGGCTCTTGTCTACTACAAGTCCGTGCTGCGGTTCTTCGGGATCATCCTGATTCCTGAAGACGCGGTGGGTATCGTCAACAAGAAGTTCGCACTGCTGGGTAAAAACAAGACATTGCCCGATGGCCGCATTGTCGCCCTTCTGGGTGAGGCGGGCTATCAGGCGGACGCGCTTGCTCCGGGGGCACACTTCTGGTACTGGCCGTGGCAGTACGCCATTGAAATCACGAAGTTCGTGACTGTTCCACAGGGGAAGGTGGGTATTGTCGAAGCCAAAGATGGCGCCCCCATCCCGGTCGGCCGTGTGCTCGGTCAGGCAGTCGGATGTGATTCATTTCAGGATACCCGGCAGTTTCTCGAGTCGGGTGGGCAGCGTGGTCCGCAGATGGCCATCGTGCCGCCCGGTGTGTTTCGTATCAACGCGGCGCTATTCAGTATTACTCTTACTAGCGCTGTGCAGATCAAGCAGGACCAGGTGGGCATCGTGACAACCAACGAAGGTACGCCGCTGGATAGCGGCGAGATCGCCGGTCCGGAAATCGCCGGGCACAATATGTACCAGAACGGGCAGGTGTTCGTCGACAATGGGGGCCGGAAGGGTCTCCAGGAGCAGGTGATGCTCGCCGGCACCTACTATATCAATCCGCTGTTCATTTCCGTGGCTACCGTCCCGATGACGGAGGTGTCTATCGGTTATGTCGGTGTTGTCGTGGCCTATGTCGGCAAGAAGGGCACCGACATCAGCGGCGAGGGGTTCAGGCACGGCAACATGGTGCAGCGCGGTGAGAAGGGCGTGTGGGCCGATGTGCTCGATCCGGGCAAATACCCTATCAACCCGCATACCCACAAGGTGGAGCTCGTCCCGACAACCAACATCGTGCTCAACTGGGCGACGGCCAAAACCGAATCCCACGCGCTCGATGCCAATCTGTCGACCATCACGGTGCGATCGTCCGATGGCTTCACGTTCAACCTCGACGTGTCGCAGATCATCCACGTGTCGCGTACCAACGCTCCGAAGGTGATCGCCCGCTTCGGCAATATGAGCAACCTGGTCACTCAGGTGCTCGAGCCGCTCATCGGCAACTACTTCCGCAACAGTGCGCAGAAGTCGGACGTCATCGACTTTCTGCTGAAGCGTTCTGAGCGGCAGGCGGAAGCCAAGGGACACATTGAACACGCGCTCAGCGAATACGATGTGCAAGCGGTGGATTCACTCATCGGCGACATCGTGCCTCCGCTCGAGCTGATGAAGACGCTGACCGATCGGAAAGTGGCCCAGCAACAGCAGATCACCTACGATACGCAGCGGCAGGCGGAGGCCGGACGTCAGCTGCTCGAAGAGCAGACGGCGCTGGCTGATACCCGCAAGGAAGTCGTCGCGGCCGAACGTCGTGTGACCGTCGCCGGACAGGACGCAAAAGCAGCGGTCAATAAGGCGACAGGCGAAGCCGAAGCGAAGACGATCAACGCGAAGGCTGACGCCGAGGTGATCATAACCGTCGGTAACGCCAAGGCAACGCAAACCAACGCGGTTGGCGGAGCGGAAGCCGACGTGCTCAAGCGGAAAGCCGAGTACGTCGGTCCGGCAGCGTACGCCCTGATGGAAATCGCCAAGGATTTGGCGGCCAGCAAGGTCAAACTGGTGCCGGAGATCGTGGTTTCCGGAAGCGGCGGAGACAACAAGGGCGGAGGGATCGTTGATGCGCTCCTCGGTGTTTCTTTGCAACGTCTCACCGAGCAGGCCGTTACCGCGCATCCTCATGAGAAGGCGCCGGTCTCAACTGAGAAGTCCGCCGCAAGCAAGATCGGATAGAGTCAGATCAGCAGTTCCAAGGTCGTTCTTTGTAGCCAATGCTACACACCCGCCACTTCCGAAAGATTGTGGCGGTTTTTCTTTGTTTCATTGTATTGGAAACATTTTTTTACAGACACCGCCCCATTTTGAAGAGAATAGGGATGGGTGCCAATGATGCGTGACATTTTGCAACATCTGAAAAAATGGTATACTGAAAAGACAATAGGGAAAAGCTTGGTCGGTTTTTTGCAGGAATTTTTAATATATAGACACATATGATGCAGAAACAGATCATAGGGCTTGCCGCCTCCGTGCTCGTGCTCGGCCTCGTGCTCGCGTTCGTGTACCGGCAGTTTGCGGTACCGGTTCCGGATGCCAAGGAGCAGATGAAGACAACCGCCTTGCAGCCGGAGAAGAAGGCGCCGGAGCCCGCGACTATCGACGATATCTCGCAGAGTATCCAGGACGAGACGAATCTGGATCTCTCCGCCCTCGACGATGAGGCGAACGGCGAGATTTCGGGCATCGAAGCCGACAGCGACAGCGTAAATAATTTAGGAACATCTTATGATGAAAACAGCCTGTAAGAGATATTCTTTCGCCGGATTTTCGATGCTTTCCATCGCGGCCGTGGTGATGCCGCTGTCCGTGTCGGCCGCCACGTTCGAGGAACGCCAGGCGGAGCGCGAGGAGAATCGCCAGGAACGGGCGGCGGAGATGAAGGCAAATCGCGAGGAGAGGGTCGCGGAGCGGCAGGAGAATCGCCAGGAGGCGTTCTGCAATCGGTTCACGGAGAATGCGGAAAAGATAGCAAGCAATCTCGCCGAGCGCCGCGGGAAATTCGAAGACCGCAGGGAAAACCGCGCGAATACGCTCGAGACGCGCCGCGACGGACGCGAGGCGAAACTGGATGGCAACCGGACAGAGGCCGATGAGCGCCGCAGCGCGATGTACGCCAGACTCGAGGCGCGCGCCACTACCGATGCACAGAAGGCGGCCGTAGCGGAATTCAAGAAAACCGTGGAAGAAGCCGTCGATACGCGCCGTGACGCGGTCGATGCCGCCATCGCCGAATTCCGCAAGGGCGTGGATGCGGCGATCGCCGGACGCAAGGATGATATGGAAAGCGCGGTGTCGCAATTCCAGAGCGAGGTCGTTGCGGCTCTCGGCAAGGCGAAATCGGATTGCGCGGATGGTGCCAACCCCGAGACGGTGAAAACCAACTTCAGAAACAGTCTCGCAGCCGCGCGCACCGCCTTGCAGAACGATCGCAAGGACGCGGACAAAGTCGGAGAACAGGTGAAGAAGCTCGCGGAAACCCGCCGCATTGCCGTGAGGAAAGCGCTGGATGACTTCAGATCGGCCGTAGAAGCCGCGCGGGTGGAATTGAAAAAAGCCTTCGGCGAAGCCTCGCCATAGGCGGGTAAGCCGATACGGTGGTGCCGTAATATTTTCCGAGACAGCGAAAGACCCTCGATCCGTGTTGCGGAAAGAGGGCCTTTTGGTTTCGTTCGTAATTTAGTGTACCCGAGCCTCCGCTGCGGGTGTCCACTTTCCCAGGGAGTATAGTGGTACCCAGGAATTTTTCCAGAGGAACAGCTGCTTCTCTGGAATGGCGACGATCCGTGCTAATCCGCCGACCCAATCCGGCTTGGTGAAGAAGTTGCCGTCGAGAGCAACCTCTTTGAAACGGTTGTAGGCATCATACTCGTTGATGCCTGAGAAAGCACCGCTTAGCCCGTAGTGTCTCAGTAGACCAGATGTGTCATGTTTCAACCCGACGCAGTTGATGGCATAAAAACTGAGCGGGTGGTCACCTGAGGGAGGCATATTTTTGAGGTATGCTTCCAGGTCATCGGAGATGTTGCTGACCACCACCCTGTGACTGTTCCAGCCGTGACTGCTCGGGCACTGTTTTGCGAGGAGGAACTCGGCTTTTTCGCAGGCACAGATCTCATCTTTGGCAATGATGACCTGCGGGTCGAACAGCAATTCAGGCTGTAAGACAACATCTGGCATCGCGCGCTGTGTTTGGAAGTCATGGATTAATACCCCCCGATGTCTGGGGATTCCGAGATTGTCCAGTGGTTCCTCGCAGTTTGCGGACAACAGAGCAGAGAAGATGATTTCCGACATGGCGTTCCCTCCGTTGTTAACGAGCTGGTTGAGCTTGGTGTCGGCACCATACTATCAGGATTTTCAGACAAAAGGCAAGTCTCATGATGCGCGGTTTGCCTCGGCCGGTTTTTTTTGAGAGAATGGGCACGCAGCTCATTTCCGATATTCATTCACGATGACAGAGAACATCCGTGAGCGTTTTATAGTTACCGCAGACGATTACGGCATCCGCCAGACAGCGGAGCCGATTTTGCGCTTGGCGCACGAGGGGAAGATCGATCGCGTGGCGGTGCTGATCCACTATGTCTCCGCCGAGCAGGCGGAAGCGCTCAAGGCGACGGGAGTGAAGATCGACCTGCATCTGGAACTGATCGGGCTTCTGAAAAGCGGGGAGAAGATGCATGAGAGCGTTCTCGTGCGGAGCGTCAATTTCATATTCCGCCGTATCGCCGGGCTGGCGACCGCGAAGAAAGTCGAGCAGGAATGGAGAGACCAGATCGTGCGCTTCCGCGATATCTTCGGCCGTCTGCCCGACGGGCTCAATTCCCATGAACATCTGCACTGTTTCCCGCCGTTTTTCAGGGTGTTCACGAAACTGGCGGAAGAATACCGCATATCGTATATCCGTTTCGGGAAGAAAGGCATGCTCACCGGCCTGCATGGGGCGTTCATCGGCGAGATTCTCGCTTTCTTCTGGAAGCGGACGCATCCCGCCTATGTCAAGACGGCGCTCGCGACATCCGATTATCTCGTGAGCCTGGATTGGCTCGCGGATTTCAAGTCTTTCAGCGAACGGCTGCCCTCCGGCAGTATCGAGCTGGTCGTGCATCTGGAGCGCGAGGAGGATTATCGGATCATACTCGAGTATTTCTGACGGATCTCCCGTTTTTTTGTCTTGATATGCCTGCCTTTCGATGGTATACTGCCTTTCCTATATTTTCGCATATGCCAAAGAATATCGCGCGGAAAAATGCGTCTGACAAATCCGGACCATCGGAGTGGATCGTGGTCAGAGGCGCGCGGACGCACAATCTGAAGGACATCACGGTCGAGATGCCCCGGAACAAGATGGTGGTGTTCACCGGGCTTTCCGGCTCGGGCAAGTCATCGCTCGCCTTCGATACCATCTTCGCCGAGGGACAGCGCCGCTACGTCGAATCGCTGTCCGCCTACGCGCGGCAGTTCCTGAACACGATGCAGAAGCCGGACGTGGATGAGATTGTCGGTCTCTCACCGGCCATCTCCATTGATCAGAAGTCCGCCAGCCGCAATCCGCGCTCGACCGTCGCGACGGTGACGGAAATCTATGATTATCTGCGCGTCCTGTACGCGCGTCTCGGCCGGCCGCACTGTCTCCTCTGCGGGAGGGAGATAGAGAAGCTGTCGCCGGAAGAGATGCTCGGCATCGTTTCGGAGAAAGTGAAGCAGGCGCTATCGGACGCGAAGAACAAGAAGAAACGCCTGCTCATCACGGCGCCGGTCGTCCGCGGACGCAAGGGGGAATACTACCAGCTCCTGTACAATGCCCTCTCCCGCGGTTTCGCGGACATCCTCCTCGACGGGGAGCGCAAGAGCCTGCGCGAGCAGATCATCCTTTCCAAAAACAAGAAGCACGATATCGATTTCATCGTGGACGAATTGCCGCTGTATGAATTCGAGAAATTCCCCGCGGTCTCCGAGGAGCGCCTGTCGGAAGCGGTAGAGCGCGCGCTCGTCGAGAGCGATGGGCTGGTGACGGTGCGTATCGGCAAGGAGAATTTTCTCCTGTCCGCCAAGTTCGCCTGTCCCTACGACGGTTTCTCGTATCCGGAAGTGGAGCCGCGGCTGTTCTCGTTCAATTCGCCGTACGGAGCCTGCGCCGCGTGCAACGGTCTCGGCACGAAGCATTTTTTCGGCGATGATCCGTGCGAGGTATGCCATGGATCGCGCCTGCGCGAAGAGGCGCTCCACGTGAAGATCGGCGGGCGTAACATCGTCGAGGTGACATCGATGATGACGGAAGACGCGCAGAAATTCTTCGATGGTCTGAAACTGACGGCGCGGGAACGGCAGATCGCCGCGGTGGTACTGCGCGAGGTCGGCGCACGGCTGCGATTCCTCCTCAATGTCGGTCTCACCTATCTCACGCTCGATCGGCGCGCCAATACGCTCTCCGGCGGCGAGGCGCAGCGTATCCGTCTGGCGAGCCAGCTCGGGTCGCAGCTGGTGGGAGCGCTTTATGTTCTCGACGAGCCGACGATCGGCCTGCATCAGCGCGACAACGACCGCCTGATCGAGACGCTCAAGGCCCTGCGCGATCTCGGCAACACCATCATCATCGTCGAGCATGACGAGGATACGATCTATGCTTCAGATTATCTCGTCGATATCGGTCCGGGTGCCGGCGTGCATGGCGGCGAGATCGTCGTGTCCGGCTACCTCGACGATCTGCTCACGGCCGAAAGAACTCCGCCAGCCGGCGGATCCCAGTCACTCACGCTCGCGTATCTGCGCGGCGAAGAGAAGATCGCCGTTCCGGAAAAGCGCCGCAGCAAGGAGAAGGGGATGCTGAAAGTCCGCGGCGGCAACCTGTTCAACATCAGGGATATGAATGTCGACATCCCGCTCGGGCGCCTCAACGTGATCACCGGGGTCTCCGGCTCGGGAAAATCCACCCTGCTCTACGAAATCATCCATAAGAATCTGGAGGCCCGTTTCGACCGGAGATACAAGTCGAACGAGGTGTTTCACTGCGCGTCATTCGCCGGATCGGAATATCTCTCGCGCACCGTACTCATCGACCAGAGTCCCATCGGTCGCACGCCGCGCTCCAACCCGGCCACTTATACCGGCGCCTGGACGCATATCCGCGATCTGTTCGCCGCATCCGAGGAAGCGCGGGTACGCGGATGGAAAGCCGGACGCTTCTCGTTCAATCGTCCGGGTGGCCGCTGCGAGACCTGCGAGGGAAACGGATTCATCGCGGTCGAGATGCATTTCTTGCCGACGGTGTACGTGCCGTGCGACGTGTGCGGCGGCAGGCGTTTCACCAAGGAAACCCTCGAAGTGAGGTACAAGCACAAGAATATCTACGAGGTGCTCGAGATGACGATCGAGGAAGCCTTCTCGTTCTTCGCCGATATTCCGGCCATCGCGGACCGCTTGAAAACATTGAACGAAGTGGGGCTCGGGTATCTGAAGCTCGGTCAGTCGGCGACGACGCTCTCCGGCGGCGAGGCGCAGCGCGTGAAGATCTCCTCGGAACTGTATCGCAAGCTCTATGAGCGCACGATCTATCTCCTCGATGAGCCGACCATCGGACTCCACTATGAGGATGTGAAGAAACTGATCGAGATTCTCGAGACGCTCGTCGCCAAGGGCAACACGGTCATCGTCATCGAGCACAATATGGACCTTATCAAGAGTGCCGACTACATCATCGATATCGGACCCGAGGGCGGCCAGGGCGGCGGCACAATCGTCGCAACCGGCACGCCGGAAGAAGTGGCTCAGATGCCGCGTTCATACACCGGACAGTACCTGAAACGCGCCTTGAAAAAGAAGTAGGAGTGGTGGTATACTGCAAGCGAGACATCTCTTACTTTTTAATATGCATATATGGACACTCCTTCCCCGCAGGTTTCTCCGGCATCAGGCATGCAGAAGTCGAGCATCATCAAGTGGGCGCTCATCATCGGTATCACGATCGTCGTGAATCTTTTCATCACGTATCTCGTGGATGTGATCTATCAGTCGCCGGAGTTCACTGATTTCTGCCCGGAACAGCAGATCAATCGTGCGATAGAGACCGAGGCGGCCTGTCTCGAGATCGGCGGGCAGTGGAACGAGAATATCGAAGCGAAGAGCATGACGCCGCAGATAACGGTACCCGTGCCGGCCGGCTACTGCAACACGACCTATACGTGCAGCAAGCAGTATGACGATGTGATGAAAGTCTACAACCGCAATGTCTTCGTCGTCTTCATCATCGCCGGTATCCTGCTTCTGATCGGCAGCGTATTTCTCAAGGGTGTCGAGGCGGTATCGCTCGGACTTTCGTTCGGCGGCGTGCTCGCGCTCATCATCGGTTCGGTACGGTACTGGTCGGATATGAACGATATCCTGCGGGTCATCCTGCTCGGCATCGCGCTTGCGGGACTCATCTACGTCGCGTGGAAAAAGTTTAAGGACTGATCCTTGAACAGTTCAAAAAATATCTTGAGGTAAACCCCGTTAGAAGCTCACACGGGGAATTACACTCTGTGTGATCTGAAATTAACGGGCATTTATTCCCGTTAGAGAGAGGGTACAATTGTGATCGCTTCCATTCCGAGAATATCTGTTCATGGTCGGTATCTATCATATCGTATGTATGGTATCCCATTGCAACTGTGATCTCTAACGGGACTTGTCCCCGCGACAAGCCACAAGGCGTTCTGCTTCTAACGGGGTAAAAAAAGATGCCGCGGCACAGGGAACAAGGGGAGTTGTACCGTGTGCGTTGGCATCGAAGTCTGGCCGGTTTTCGGGAGGGGAGCTTCCCGGAGGAGACAGGCCAGACATGCAGAAGTCATAAGTCATGGGTCCTGGTTACAGGGGCAGCTGTTGCTGCTCTGTGATCGGCGCCTGTGGCACCGTCACTTGAATCTTTCGGCGAACTATCCGCCGCAGGACTACCCGGTAGAGGTAGCCATATCTTGTCCTGTCCCGTCCATGGAAACAGTTGTGTTGATGGGCCACTCGCATGAATGCGAGGGAGAAACTTAGCCCATCCTCCATCAGTGCGACGACTTCATTAGTTATCACACCAACCTGGTCTTTTTTCTTGGGCATGGCCCACCTCTTGTTTGTTAATGAAACTATGCGTATATTATACCCCTTTGTCTGAAAAAGTCAAGGGTGTAGCCCGGTTGCTTTTGGCGTGTGAACCTGCTTGAATATTTAGGACGAAGGAAACTTTATGGAGAAACTGTGGGAGAAAATATACACGCTTGAAGCGTTTCAGAAGAAAAACGCGTTGCCGGAAGCGCCGGGAGCGTATTTTTTCCTGGACGCGGGGAAAGAGTTGCTCTATATCGGCAAGGCGACCTCGCTTCGCGATCGGGTGAAGAGCTATTTTTCGCGCGACATCGCCCTCTCTCGCGGTCCGAAAATAATGCGGATGCTCGAACAGGCGCGTTTCATCGCGTATCGGCAGACGGACTCCGTTCTCGAGGCGCTGATCCTGGAATCCAGACTGATAAAAGAACATCAGCCTCCATACAACACTGATGCCAAAGACGACAAGAGCTACAACCATATCGCCATCACGCAAGAAAAATTTCCGCGCGTGCTCATCGTGCGCGGCCGCGACCTCGTAAACCGACAACCGACAATTTACCCTGTGAAATCCAGCATAGCTGGTCCGCCGAAGGCGGAATTTCATAGGGCAAGCAACCGACAACAAAAAACAAGATACAAATACATATTCGGACCGTTTCCGCACGGTATGCAGCTGCGCGAGGCGCTCAAGATCATCCGCAAGCTGTTCCCCTTCCGGGACAAATGTTTACCCGCCGAAGTCTTGACGAAGGAGGGCATGCCATCAAAAAAAAGAACAGAGCTGAAGCCGTGTTTCAACAGGCAGATCGGCTTGTGTCCCGGAGTATGCACCGGCGAGATTTCCGCACGAGAGTACGGACGCATTATCAATCACATCCGCCTGTTCTTCGAAGGGCGCAAGAGCGTGCTTGTCAGAAAGCTGGAACGCGAGATGAAGACGGCGGCGAAACAGCTGGCATTCGAGCGGGCGAGCGAGATCAAGAAGACATTGTTCGGGCTGCGGCATATCCAGGATATGGCGCTGGTGAAGGACGACCAGCAGTTAACAGTGAACAGTCAACAAAAAACAATAAGGATCGAAGCTTATGATGTCGCGCATCTGGGGGGAGACGCGAGCGTGGGAGTGATGGTCGTTTTGAGCAATGGCCAAGCAGACAAAGAATCTTATAGAAAATTCATTCTGCGCGGCGGACACAACGGCAATGACCTGACTGCGCTCCAAGAGATCCTGGCGCGCCGTCTGAAACATACCCCGCCCGCAACGTTTCGCAAGCGAAGCGCAGCGATTCGGGCAGGCGAGTGGCCGCTGCCGGATATCATCGTGGTGGATGGCGGAGAGCTTCAAGTGAGGATGGCCCAGCAAGCCATCCTCAACTTAGCGGTTTCACCGCTAAGTAAACTGCGTGGTGGAATTTCGGTCGTGGGCGTGGTGAAGAATGCCAAGCATCAGCCCGAGCGCCTCATCGGACCAGAGACGCTGACGAAGCGTTTCAAAAAAGAAATCCTGCTCGCCAATAGCGAAGCGCATCGTTTCGCCATCACCTTCCACCGCAAGCGCCGAGGAAAGGAGTTTCTGAAGATGTAGCGGCGGTCTTTACAGTATCTCGAAAAGGGAGTATGCTGGGAAACAATCGTATCTTTTTCAGACATACTTTACAGATAGCAGGCGTCTTATGCCAGAGAAAAAGCCGATGATCGAGATTCGCGGCGCGCGGGTCAACAACCTGAAGAACGTGGACGTCGATATCCCTCGTGATGCTTTGGTGGTGGTGACCGGCTTGTCCGGTTCGGGCAAATCCTCATTAGCTTTCGATACTCTTTTCGCGGAAGCGAATCGGCGCTATGTCGAGTCGCTTTCTTCGTATGCGCGCAATTTTCTCGACGGATTCGACAAGCCGGACGTCGACGCGATCCACAACCTTTCGCCCGCCATCTCCATCGACCAGAAGAGCGTGTCGAGGAGCCCGCGTTCGACGGTCGGGACGATGACGGAGATCTATGATTACCTGCGTATCCTGTTCGCCAAGCTCGGGATTCCGCATTGTCCATCGTGCGGCAAGCGTCTCACAAGAAAGAGCGTGCGCGAGATACTCGAAGAGCTCCTCCTCCTGCCCGACAAGACGCCGCTCGCATTCATCGCGTATGGCAAGGCGCTCGCCGACAAGACCGAACGCGAGGCGCTCTCACTCATCAATGCCTGGGGATACGTACGGGTCCTGTTTCACGGGGAGCTCTCGCCGATCGCCGAAGCGATAGGACGCGCGTCCGCGACGGAAATCTCGGATATCGGCGTGGTCGTCGACCGTCTCGAGATCGACCTGTCCCGTCCCGACAAGGAGCGTATCCTCGATTCGCTCCAGACCGCGTTCCGCGTCGGCCAGGGGACGCTCACGCTCCGCATCAATGGTACCGGTGAAGAACGTATCTACAACGAGGAATACCGCTGTGAAGAATGCCATATCGGGCTGCCGGAGTTCACGCCGAGCTGCTTTTCCTTCAACAGTCCCGAGGGCGCGTGCGAGAAGTGCGCGGGCCTTGGCGTGACGCTCGAATTCGATCCGGAACTCGTCATCCCCAACAAGAACCTGTCGCTCGCCGAAGGGGCGATCCGTCCGTGGAGCAAGATGAACAGCGACCGCCACAGCGGCAACGGGCCGATGCAGTGGCTGCGCGACGCGAGCCGGCGGCACAAATTCTCGCTCGATATTCCGGTGAAGAAGCTCGCCGGTAAGCATTTCTCCCTCATACTGCACGGGGAAGGCGGCACGGAGCAGGATGCCTTTCCCGGCATCATCGCGCTTCTGGAGAAGAAATACCGCGAGACGAAATCGGATCATCTGCGTACGGACATCGAGGCGTATATGCTGACCAAGCTCTGCCCTCTCTGCGAGGGGAAGCGCCTGAAGGCGGCATCGCTCGCCGTGAAGATAGAGGGACTTTCTATCGATGATCTCGTGAAGCAGAGCGTCGATATGTTCCTGGAGAGGATGAAGCCGCTGCGGGAAAAATGCCTGAAGACGGGCGAGAAGAAGATGATCGATCCCTTGTTCCGCGAGATGGAGATGCGGCTCTCCGCCGTGGAAAAAGTGGGACTCGGATATCTCGAGCTCTCGCGCGGCGCCGATACGCTGTCCGGAGGAGAGGCGCAGCGTATCCGCCTGTCAGTGCAGATGAAATCTGGGCTTTCCGGCATCATCTATGTCCTCGACGAGCCGTCGATCGGGCTGCACAGCCGCGATACGGAACGCCTGATCAACGCGCTCGAGGATCTGCGGAAAGCGAACAATTCTCTCGTGATCGTCGAGCATGACGTGGCGATCATGCGCCGGGCGGACTATATCATCGATCTGGGTCCGGGCGCCGGCAGCGAGGGCGGCGAGATCATCTTCGCGGGCACGCCGGACAAGCTGATGCGCTCGAAGCTCCTGACCGGCGAATACCTCTCCGGCAAACGCAGCATATCCGAGAAGAAGAAGGCGCGTCGTCTGAGCGAAGAGGCGATCACTGTTTTCGGCGCGACGGAACACAATCTGAAGAATGTCGACGTGAAGATCCCGCTCGGGATGCTCGTGGCGGTTTCCGGCGTCTCGGGATCGGGCAAATCGAGCCTGGTGCATGACATCCTGTCCCGGGCGCTGTCGAAATATTTCTATCATGCCAAGGCCGAGCCGGGCGCGCACAGGAAGATCGAGGGGATCTCGAATATAGACAAGGTGATCGCCGTGACGCAGGATCCGATCGGACGGACGCCGCGTTCGAACGCGGCGACGTATACCGGCATCTTCAGCCTGATCCGCGACCTGTTCGCGGCGACGACGGAAGCCGAGCGCGAGAAATATTCCGCCAGTCATTTCAGCTTCAATATGCGCGGCGGCCGCTGCGAGGCATGCCAGGGCGGCGGATTGAAGAAGATCGAGATGTATCTCCTGCCGGATGTCTACGTACCGTGCGAAGTCTGTCAGGGGACGAGATACAACGCGAAGACGCTCTCGATCGAATATCGCGGAATGAATATCGCGGCCGTGCTCCGCATGACGGTCACGGAAGCGCGCCGCTTCTTCCTGGATCAGCCGATGATCGAAGAGAAGCTGCGCGTGCTCGAGGAAGTCGGTCTCGGATATCTGGTACTCGGACAGAGCGCGACCAACCTCTCCGGAGGAGAGGCGCAGCGTATCAAGCTCGCGACAGAACTGGCACGAAAATCGACCGGCAAGACGCTCTATATCCTCGACGAGCCGACGATCGGCCTGCATTTCGAGGATGTGCGGCGCCTGCTCGAGGTGCTCGAAGCGCTGACGGACAAAGGCAACAGCGTGCTCGTCGTGGAGCACAATCTCGATGTCATCCGCTCGGCGGATTGGGTGCTGGAGCTCGGTCCGGACGGCGGCGCCAAGGGCGGGGAGCTCATCTTCTCCGGACCGCCGGACAAATTGAAAAACTGCAAGCGTTCATTCACGGCGAAATATCTATAATTTTTAAAAGAGGGTTTTTTGTCTTAGAATCGAAAGCATCCCGGAAGTTTTCAGATGAACCGTGCCGAAGAGGTTTCGCCACATGGTTCCCTAAAAAACTTCCGGAATCCTTTTGACACTGCGCTACTATCACAACATATGTCCTATCTTCTGGGAAAAAATATAGTGGTGACGGTGACGTATTATGACGTGTTCGATATGCCGCTCACGGTTCTCGAGATATGGAAGCATCTGATGGCGCAGGACTCCGGAGACGGGCATGGGGAGCCGTGTACGCTCGGCGATGTCGCCAGGTTCCTGGCAGCGGGGACTCTTGACGCGAAAATCGGGGGGAAAAACGGATTCTATTTCCTGCGCGGACGGGAGGATCTCGTGGCGCAGCGTATCCGGGCGGAGAAGCTTTCCGTCGCGAAGCTCAAACGGATGCGGCGTCTGGCGCGGCTCCTCGCGTATGTCCCGTATCTGCGGATGCTCGGCGCCACGGGAAGCCTCGCCATGAAGCATGGCGAACGGGAAAGCGACTGGGATATGTTCGTCGTCCTGCGCTCGGGCAAGATCTGGACCGGACGGACGCTTCTGACCGGGTTCCTCCATCTCATAGGCAAGCGGCGGCATGGCGACCGGGTGCGGGATCGCGCCTGTCTCAATTATTTCGTCACGGACGACAATCTGGAAATCGGGACCAAGGACATGTTTTCCGCGCATGAGTACCGTTTCTTCATCCCGCTGCTCAACTTCAGGCTGTTCCAGGTATTCGAGCTGAAGAATCGCTGGATACGGGACTATCGCTCCAATTTCGCACTGACGACGCTGCCGAGCCTGTGGACCGTACCGGAGAGCCTGTGGGCGCGGCGTATGCAGGGCGCGCTGGAAAGGGTTCTCGGGTTTCTCGATATCGAACGGTGGCTCGCGTCCTGGCAGAAGGAGAAGATCCGCCGTAACCCGAAAACGGCCCTGGAGGGAAGCCTGATCGAAGCGCATGATCGCGCACTGATTTTCCTGCCGCATCCGCAGGGACCGCGCGTCTTTGAGAAATTCAAGGAGCGCCTGAGCGCCTGATACCCTCGGTGACAGCCGAAAGTGTGGTATAATGCGGATACAAAATACATACAAAAAAAGCATCCGAAATATGCCGAAATTCCTCTATACCGCAAAAAATATCACGACCGGAGAGAGTTCCGGCGGCGAAGCGGAGGCCAAAGATGAGAAGACGCTGGCTCAGGAGCTCCGGGCGCGGGGGATTTTGCTGACTTCGCACAAGGAGTTGGAGGCGAAGAAAACCATCAGTATCAGATTTTTCGACCGTTTCATATCGGTGCCGCTCAAAGAAAAAATGGTGTTTACGCGGAATCTCGCCGTTATGG
Organism: Patescibacteria group bacterium; assembly: GCA_038078615.1. Lineage (GTDB taxonomy): Bacteria > Patescibacteriota > Minisyncoccia > Moranbacterales > UBA1568 > UBA1568. Next base: position 27,468 of record JBBTWT010000007.1, read on the forward strand.
TTTCATCCGGATTGACGGTTTCTCGGGCGGTGCATAACCTGAGCGTGCAGACGAAGAATAAGAAGTTCAAAAAAATTCTCTTGAGCGTCTATGACGAGGTGCAGGGCGGCAAGATGCTTTCGGAAGGCATGGCACAGCATCCAGGAGTGTTCAACGAGCTGTTTGTCAATATGGTCGGCGTCGGAGAGGTTTCCGGCAATCTCGAGGAAGTGCTCGATATTCTCGCGCTCCAGCTGGAAAAAGAGAACGATCTCCTCTCCAAGGTGCGCGGGGCGCTCATCTATCCAGCGGTCATCGTCGTCGCGATGATCGGCATCGCCATCCTGATGCTGACATATATCCTGCCGAAGATCACCAGCGTGTTCCAGGATATGGACGTGACCTTGCCGGCAACGACGCTATTCATCATCGGGGTGAGCGATTTCCTGCGCAATCATGCCATACTCAGCATCCTGTTCGCGGCGGCAGTCATCGTAGGTGTCAAATTATTTTCCGGTACGAAAGCCGGGAAGCGTTTTTTCGGGCTGCTGTTCGTCTATATGCCGATCGTCGGCAATATCATCATCAAGGTGAACTGCGCCCGCTTCGCGCGCATCTACAGCTCTCTCCTGAAAAGCGGCATCTCGGTGGTCAGCGGGCTTACCATCGTGTCCAAAACGCTCGGTAACGTCTATTACAAGGACGCGTTGGCCGAAGCCATCGGAGAGATACAGAAAGGCGTCGAGCTCTCCAAGGTGATCGCGAAATATCCGCGCATATTTCCGGTTCTCGTGACGCAGATTCTCGAAGTCGGCGAAGAGACCGGAAAAACGGAGACTGTGCTCCGGCGTCTGGCGGAATTCTACGAAGAGGAAGTCTCGCAGATCACCAAGAATATGTCGTCGATCATCGAACCGATCCTGATGCTCCTTATCGGAGGATCGGTCGGGTTTTTCGCGGTGGCGATGCTGCAGCCGCTGTATTCCGTTCTCGAGAATATAAAATAGTTTTTTTGTGTTCGCTACAAGCTACAGGCTACAAGCTACAGGCTACAGGGGATTCACGCTGATCGAAGCGCTGGTTTTGCTGTTTATTTTCGCCGTGGTGTCCATGACTTTCCTCGAGACGTACGCGACCGGAACGCGCCTCATCATAGAGTCGAAAAACCGGCTCGGAGCGACAGCGCTTGCCAATCAGAAGATGGAGATCATCCGCAGCATCGACTACGATATTATCGGTACGACGACCGGTATCCCGGCAGGAGATATTCTCGAGTATGAAACAATCAGCGTCAACACGGTGAAGTATCGGGTGCATACGTTCGTTCAGTATGCCGATGATATTTTTGACGGACAGCTGGGGGGCAATCCGACCGATACGATTCCCAACGATTACAAACGCGTCAAAATTTCCGTTTCGTGGGGTGCTCTGGGAACGGATCAGACGGTTTCTTTGTTTACGAATATCGCTCCCGATGGCGTGGAAACTTCGGCAGGCGGCGGCGTGCTCTCGATCAATATCCTGGATTCCGCCGGTATGGGAATGTCGGGCGCCTCGGTGCATATCGTGAATAGCGCTGCCGGTGTCGACGTAACGACGCAAACCGACGCGACCGGCAATATCACTTTGCCGGGTACGCCGGCAGGAACGCAGAATTATGCATTGACCGTTTCGAAGGGCGGTCATTACGGAGTTATGACGTATCCGCCGTATCCGACGTCTCCGTACAATCCGATCGATGAACACGCGTCGGTAGCGGCAGGGGTTTTGAATCAGAAGTCGATGGTTATGGATCAGTATGCCGATATCACGGTGCGGTCGAAAGACCCGTTCGGAACGGATGTACCGAACATCGCTTTCAATATGACGGGTGGGAAAATTCTTGGCACGGATCCGGTAACACTGGCGTCGATCTATGAATACAATCAGAATCTGAGCACGAGTGCTTCCGGCGTCAAGGACATCGCGGATCAGAGTTACGGCCAGTATACGCTTGCGGAATCCGATGCGCGTTATCAGTTGCACAAGCTGAGTCCGGAAGGCGCGACGAAAGATATATTCGACGCTCTGGCGGGGCAGGCGACAGCGGTGGATATGGTACTCCTGGATACTCAGATCGGTTCGGTGAAGGTTGTGGTCATCAATGATGCCGATGGCAGTCCTATCGCGGGGGCGACTGTGCGCCTTACGAACACATCGCTCGGGTACGACGCGACCCAGTTGTCCGATCAGTACGGGTTCGCGTATTTTCCGACCGCGCTTCCGGGACTCGTGGCCGGAACGTATAATCTCGCGGTGAGCGCGACTGGTTTTCAAAGTGATACTGATACGGCGAATGTGAACAATGCTCTGATCACGGAAACCATTGATTTGATTCCAAACTGAAGTCTATGCGGAAACAGATGCTCAAAGCGATGACACTAATGGAAGTGCTGGTGGCTATCGCCGTTATGCTGATCGCTATGGAAGGATTCACGCTTTTGTTCGTGAAAAGCTGGGATACGAACAAATTCATTTTGGAAGAGGGTCTGGCGTCGGCGGCGGCTTCACGCGCCACCAACAAGATCATCGGCGAGTTGCGTCATGTGCGCCAGGCGGACAATGGCGATTATCCCGTCGAATCAGGATCGGATTTTGATCTGAAGGTGTATCTGGATGTGGATAAGGACGGCGTTACCGAGCGCGTGCATTATTTCCTGGATCAGGACACGGATGAACTGAAAAAAGGCGTTACGAATCCGCTCACGACTCAGCCGATCAGTTATCCGGCGGGTGATGACAGCGTGTCGGTGCTCACGAATTATGTCGTGAATGAAAGCACGGATCCGGTCTTTTATTACTACAATGAAAATTATCCGGGTGATACGGCGAATAATCCGATCGCGACACCGGCAGCGGTCGATCAGGTGCGTCTGATCCGAGTGCACCTGTTCGTGAATATCAATCCGGTCCATGCGCCGGACAATATCAATATCGAATCTTTCGCCGATCTCCGTAATCTGAATTCCCTATGATGAATCAACAGGGATACGGCCTCAAAGGATCAGCGCTGGCTTATGGCCTGGTCATTATGACGACGGTAGCGATCATACTGACTTCCATCATCGGTTTTGTGGCATCGCAGACCAAGTATTCTTTGCAGACGCATGCGCGCGAGGAAGCGCTCCAGATCGCGGAGGCCGGCATCCATTTTTATCAGTGGTATCTCGCGCATACTACGGACGGACGGACAACGCAGCAGATACAGGCGTTCTGGGCTTCCGGTACCGCTTATGGAGTCGATACCGCCTATGAAGCGGAATATACCGATCCTTCCGGAGGCGCGGTCGGGAAGTATCGGATCACGGTAACGCCGCCGACCCAAGGGTCGACGATCGTCACTGTCCGTTCAGTCGGCTGGACATACAAATATCCGAATGCCACTCGCACGATAGATGTCCGTTTTCGTCGGCCTTCCTGGAGTGAACATGTCGTCTTGGCCAATGCTTTCACCCGTTTCGGAGCCGGGACGGAGACATTCGGAAAGATCCATTCGAATTATGGTATCCGTTTCGACGGTATCGCGCACAATATCGTCACGAGCGCTGTCTCGAGCTACAACGACCCTGATCATACGGGCGGCAATGAATTCGGCGTGCATACGCACGACAGTCCGATTGATCCTCTGCCACCGGCGGCAGTGCCGAGCCGGACAGATATCTTTGAGGGCGGACGCCAATTTCCGGTAGCGGCAGTGGATTTCAACGGGGTGTTGGGGGACTTGAGTTATATCAAAAGTGTCGCGCAGGCCGGAACGGACGGGAGCCTGTATTTCGATAATGCCAATCAGGGACGGCATATCATCTTGAAAACGAATGATACGTTCGACATCCGTACCGTGCAGAGTTTCAACGCATCCACGAATGGGATTATCAACTATCAAGGAGGGTGGTCTACATACGCTCTTCCCGATGAAGGAGTGATTTTTGTCGAGGGTCATGTGTGGCTGGAAGGGGCGATCACCGGCAAGCGCCTCACGATTGTTGCGGCCAATCTCTTGTCCGCGTCCGTGAAAAATGTGTATATCGGCAAAGATATACGGTACACGAATTATGACTGTACGGACATTTTAGGCATTATCGGTCAAAAAGACGTGGAGATTATCAGAGGGAGCGAGGATGACCTGTGGATTGACGGGGCGCTCCTCGCACAGAGCGGGCGTGTCGGACGCTCAAATTATGGGACTTCCGATCATAAGAGCGTCATTACCGTGTATGGTGCGCTGGCGACGAATCAGCGGTATGGTTTTGCATGGACAAACGGGACTCTGAACTGGGGATATACCACTCGGAATCTGTATTATGACAACAATCTCCTGTATTGTCCGCCGCCGTATTTCCCGGTCGGTACGCAGTATGAGATGGATTTGTGGGAGGAGAAATAATCCAGCCAAGGCGGGATTATCCTGAGCCAGCCTCGCCGGTTGGCGGGCGTAGTCGAAGCCTGCCTGCCGGTAGGCAGGGATCTCCCATGTCATAATGTGTTACAATGATACGAGAAAAACAAAACAGAAAGATGATGAACATATTGCAGAAAAAAATATTCGATATTTTTCCGGGGTCGTTCGGGCTCGATCTTTCCGATCTCTCGATGAAGGCCGTGTGGCTCGATCGGGTGGGGCATCACGACTCCATCATGAGTTTTGGTTCCGTACCTCTGCCTATCGGGAGCGTGGTTGACGGAGAAATTATGCATCCCGAGGCGGTGGAAGATGCTGTCAAGAACCTACTGGAAAAGTCCGGTCCGAAAAAGCTGAAAACGCGGAAAGTGATGTGCTCGCTTCCGGAAACCAAGGCGTTTCTCCGCATCATCTCGCTTCCCGTGATGGAAGAAGACGAGGTGCGGGAGGCGATCAAATGGGAGATCGAGGCGAATATCCCTCTCACGCTCGATCAGGTGTATTATGACTGGCAGACGCTTGATCTGAACCTGGCTCGGGAAAAAGGGAAAATGAGCGTGCTCGTGGTCGCGGTGGCGCGCAGCGTCGTGGATCAGTTTCAGACCGTACTCGCGGCCGCCGGTCTCGAGGTCGTGGGACTCGAGACGGAATCCATCGCCCAGGCGCGCAGTCTGCTTCCTGAAAAAAACGAGGAGCGCACCACGCTCATCGTCGATATCGGTGACCGTCGGACGAGTTTCCTCATCGCGATCGGCAGTACGCCGTGTTTCACTTCAAGCGTACCTCTTTCTTCGCAGATGATAACGGATGCCATTGCCAAATCGCTCCATCTCTCGTTCGAAGAAGCGGAATCGATCAAAATCAAGCAGGGCTTGGGATCGCTCGCACTCAAGAGCCCCGTTTTGAAAGCAGCGCTTCCGGTGCTTGAGAATATCGCCGTGGAAATCGAAAAATCCACTGACTTCTACTTGAATAATCTCCGCTATTCCGACAATATCGATGCTATCGTGCTCTGCGGAGGAGGATCGAATATGCAGGGACTGCTGCCATATATGGCGCGCCGCCTGGGACGGCCGATCGAGTTCGGCAACCCTTGGGTGAATATGCAACTTGGAAAACAGTTGCCGATCATCGACCGCAATCACTCCGTACAGTACTCAACCGCTATCGGACTCGCGTTGCGAGGCCTCGACGAATATGAAGATTTTGCTTAACCTCCTGCCGGAGGAAAATAAGAAAAATATCCAAGCCGCATTCCACTTTCGTTTTTTTCTGTGGCAGCTGTTCCTGGTATTCGTGCTCGAGGTATTCTATCTGAGTATGCTCGCGAGCACCTACTTCGTCCTGGATGCCCAGCTGCAGAGTCTGCAGATGCTGGGTCGGCAGTATGATACGGCGCACGCGGAACAGAAGACGCTGGACACGTATCAGACGAAGTTCAAGGATACGAACTCTGCCGTCGACGTCATCGGCGCCATCGAGCGCAACCATTTCTCCTTCACGCAGATATTCGTCCTGCTCGATGCCGTGGTGCCGGAGGGTGTCATGGTTGATCGCCTGACGACCAAGAATTATACGGTGATGCTGACCGGTCAGGCGGCGACCCGCGACGACCTGCTGGCGTTCGATGCCCGGCTGAAGGAATCGGCATGCGCGGAGAACGTCAATGTGCCGCTTTCGAACCTGTTTTCCCAGGAGAATGTGGATTTTCAGATCGATTTCGGGATAAAGAAGGAATGCCTGAAGAACAACAGCTTATGATACTCTCTCCGTACAGGAAATATACGCCGCTCGCCGCGCTCTCCATGCTGCTCATAGCCATGGGAGGCATCGTCTGGTTCGGCATGAAGCCGCTGCAGCGATCGCTCGAGGAGAAGATGAGGGGCATCCAGGAATTCTATGCCGGACGGGAAAATCGCGAGAGGCAGGTGGGCAGGCTTCCGGAACTGCGGGGGCAATACGATGCTATTTTGGAAAATGAAGAGACGCTTGATATTCTCATTACGGAAGACAGAGTGGTGGATTTTGTGAAAACCTTGGAAGCGCTCGCGGACGGGATGAATGTGAAACTGAGTATCGTCTCGAAGGACAACGGAAAAATCACCGAGAAAAAGCCGGCTGTCGCGCCGGTTCAGCCGCAGGGCGCCTCTGCCGATCCGACCGCTCCTCCGGTGCCATCCGTCAAACCGAAACCCGCGGATATCCTGGAGGATGCGCCTTTCGATCGCTCTCTGCATCTGAGCGTCACGGTAGAGGGACGGTACGGCGATATCGTCGCGTTTTTGCGCAAGATGGAGACGCTGCCGATCGGACTGGATGTGATAGGCGTCGAGATGAAGAAGATAGACGAGCAATCGGCCGAGCGGCCGAGCGCACGGGGTGCCGGCGCCAATCCGTTCGCCATTCTCGGCGACAGCCGAAGCGTGACGGCCGAACCGGAGGCGGCAGTCAGGGGCGATCTGGAAGCTACGTTCGACATACTCGTCTATGTGGATAAGAAAACCGCCCTATGAAGATACCATTCCTCTCCTTTTTCAAGAAGATAGCTGACAGGTTCTCCTCGAAGAACATGCTGTTTTTCTGGTACCGCCGTTACAAGGCCATGTTTTTTCTGCTGTTCCTCGCCGTGCTTGCTATCGGCGGATGGAACTGGTATTACAGCCTGTACCGCTACCGTTTCAGCGACGAGGAGAAGAAGCAGTATGTCGAGCAGTATTTCAAGGAGACGACGTTCAAGGAGGCGAAGTTCCGCGAGGTCGTGGATCGCCTGATGGAACGCGCGCGCATGCACGGGGAAACCCTTGAACTCAAGCGGGATATATTCAAAGGGCGATAGCGTTGCCAACTTTGTTTCGTAGCAAGTTTCCCGACCGCAAGCAACCTTCCCGAGAGTCGCTCCTTCGCCCCGGCGGCGAATCCGCTTATGAACTTTTTTCGATCCGTCCTGCTCAGGGCAGGCCGGCACCCCTCCGAAGGCGGGCAGGCATGCTCGAAAAAACTTCAACTCTCCCGGGAAGATTCTTGCGGCGGGAAACTCTCTCTGTGAGAAATTGCTAAAAAATATGAAGGACTATTTTCGTGGGTTGAGATTGACCCTGCGGGGTTTTCGGGGTATGCTGTCCTGACTATGATGACAATTCTCTCCCGCACAGGACAATTCAGGGCGCTCTATCCGGATGCTCCCGCGTTCCGCCTCCGGCAGTTCGAGGCGGCGCTCTATGATCCGGCGCTCCGGAGTTTTTCCGATATCTCGAATATGCCGCTGGCGATGCGTGAAGCGCTCGCTGCGAGAGTCAGCTGGCTCGCGCTCAAGCCCGTGCAGGTACTCGAAAGCGCGAAAAAGGATACGCACAAGGCTATCGTGGAGCTCGGCGATGGCACGCGCGTCGAGACGGTGCTGATGCGAAACGCCCGCGGGCAATGGACGGTCTGCGTCTCCTCGCAGGTCGGGTGCGCCATGGCCTGCACGTTCTGCGCGACCGGGGCCATGGGATTCGCGCGCAACCTGATCGCCGACGAGATCGCGGACCAGGTGCGGTTCTGGCTCGCTTTTTTGAAAAAGCAGACCACCCTGAGCTCTGCCGAGGGGTCTGGGCGTATCAGCAACGTGGTGTTCATGGGGATGGGAGAGCCGCTCGCCAATTATGACAATGTCAAGGAGGCCGTCAGTCAGCTGCTCGCGCATACGGATATCGGTCCGACACACATCACGGTATCGACGGTCGGCCTACTTCCGATGCTCAGGAAGTTATTGAAAGATCCTGACTGGCCGCCCGTGCGGCTCGCGGTGTCGCTCCATAGCGCCGTAAGCGAGACGAGGAAGGCGATGATGCCGACTTCTTTCGATACATTCCTGGAAGACCTTATCGCCTGGACGGAAGAGTATTTCGAGAGACATGAGAGCCGCCGCCGGCACCTTACCTTCGAGTATGTGATGCTCTCGAAAGTAAACGATACGGAGCAGCACGCGGAAGCGCTCATCCGGTTCGCCAGACGCGTCGGGAAAGTGCGCATCAATCTGATCCCGTACAATTTCACCGGGAGCGTCTATCGCGACAGTCTGCCGGCAGATTTCGCGCGTTTCGAAAAGAGCCTCAAGGATGCCGGCGTGACGGTGACGCGCCGCCGCACGATGGGCGACGATATCGCCGCCGCCTGCGGCCAGCTGATCGTCGCAAAGAACAAGCAGTAACTACGGATACGGTATGCCGGAGAAATATTTCATCAAGACATTCGGGTGCCAGCAGAATGTGGCTGATTCCGAGCGGCTCGGGAGCTTTTATCAGTCGCGCGGCCTTGTGCCGGCAGAGACGCCGGAAGAGGCGGACGTGCTGGTGCTCAATACCTGCGTGATACGCGATCGCGCCGAAGAAAAAGTCTACGGGATGGTCAGGAGCCTGCGCGCGCGGCTCGGGGAAAAAACGCCGCGCCTCGTCGTGACCGGCTGCCTCGTGGGAGCGGCGGCGCGCGTGCCGGGAGGCAAGATGATGAAGCGGCTGACATCCCGTTTGCTTGCCTCGCCGGCAGGCGGGCCGGACGTGGAGTTCTTGCCCATCGAGGATGTGGGTTTCGAGTATGCGCCCAAGCGTGCCAAGGCATCCGCCAGCCGGCGGATGGCTTCGATCGTCATCTCGAACGGCTGCAACAATTTCTGCGCGTTCTGCATCGTGCCGTTTTCGCGGGGGCCGGAGCGCTCGCGGCCGTTTGCGGACATACTCGCTGAGTCGCAACAAGCGGCCGCGGAAGGCTATAGCGAGGTGATGCTTCTCGGACAGAATGTGAATTCCTACGGCGCGGATTTCTTGGTGGACAAAATAAAGACACACGAGCGGTATGTGCTGCCTGATGGGACAGCGGTGGAGCCCGTGATGGTGAAACATCTCAACCGTCACCGCATCCCGACGCTCTTTCCTCATCTTCTGGAACGCGTGGCACGGATCCCGGGACTGCAAAAAATCTCTTTCATGTCATCCAATCCCTGGGATTTCTCCGACGAGCTGATCGACGTGATCGCTCGGAATGGGAACATCGATCGGACGCTCCACCTGCCGGTACAGGCGGGGAGCGATGAAGTGCTGAAACGCATGAATCGCTGGTACACGCGCGACGAGTATCTCGCGCTGATCGATAAGATCCGATCAAAAATACCGAATGTGCAGTTTACGACCGATATCATCGTCGGTTTCCCCGGAGAGACGCTTGAACAATTCGGAGAGACGCTCGATCTGGCGAAGCGGGTGGATTTCGCCAAAGCGTTCATCGCGTGGTATTCGCCGCGTCCCGGCACCGCCGCGACCAAGGGCATGGAGGACGACGTGCCGATCGAGGAAAAACAGCGGCGCTTCCATGCACTCGATGCCGTGACGTTCAAAGAGAAAAAGAAAGGCCAGCCAAGTTCTTAAGGGCGGTGCTTTTTTGGCACACCTTACTTTTTATGCAATTGCATAAAAAGTAAGGTTTTGGGAAGAGCAATGTTTGATAGCTTTTCGGGATTTCATGCCCTTGCCGTTTTTTCTTGCGAGGGAAGTATTTTTGGTTTATGCTTTGGATATGAAAAAGAAATCTTTGACTATTGTTTCGTGGAACGTGAACGGTATCCGGGCCGTGCACCGCAAAGGCGTGTTCGAGCCATTCGTGGCGAAATATCGACCGGATATCCTGTGTCTCCAGGAAACCAAGGCGCTCCAAGGCCAGGCGGAAATCGATCTGTCGGACTACGAGGAGTACTGGAACTCCGCGGACAAGAAAGGCTATTCCGGCACGGCGATATTCACGAAACACAAGCCGCTTGCCGTTTTCAACGGATTGCCGGCGGATATCGTGAAAAAATTCCGTCTGACGGGTGACGGCTACGGTGATCCGAATGCCGAAGGTCGGGTGATCGCGGCGGAATATGAGAATTTTTTCGTCGTGACGGTGTACACGCCCAATGCCAAACCGGATCTCTCCCGTCTCGCGCTCCGTCACAAGCACTGGGATCCAGCCTTTCTCGCGTACTGCACACGATTGGAAAAAAAGAAACCGGTGATTTTTTGCGGCGATCTCAATGTCGCTCACATGCCAGACGATCTCGCCCATCCGAAGCAGAACGAGGGCGAGCACGGATACACCCGCGAAGAACGCGAGGGATTTCAGAACTTCATCGATGCGGGATTCGTCGATACGTTCCGTCAGTTCCATCAGGGAAGCGGTCATTATAGCTGGTGGTCGCACTTCGCGAACGCCCGGGCGCGCAACGTCGGCTGGCGCATCGACTATTTCCTCGTGAGCGGCAAGCTGAAATCCAAGGTCGAAGATGCGTTCATTCTCCCGGAAGTACTCGGCTCCGATCATTGTCCCGTGGGAATCAAGCTCTCATTGTAAGAAAATGGAAAATATGAAGAATACACCGCTGGCGGAGAGGATGCGGCCGAAGATGATTGCGGATTTTCTCGGTCAGGAGAAGGTGTTCGGCGAGGGGGCATTTCTCCGTGAGGCGGTAAAGCGAGGCGATGTTCCGTCGCTCATCTTCTGGGGGCCGCCGGGCAGCGGCAAGACGACGCTCGCACGGCTGCTTTCGAACGAATTGTCGGCACAGTTCATCTCGCTCTCGGCGGTGACGAGCGGCAAGCGCGACCTGCAGGAAGTGATCGAAATCGCGAAAACGAACCGCGAAAACAACAAGCAGACCATTCTCTTCCTCGATGAGATCCATCGCTGGAACAAGGCGCAGCAGGACGCACTTTTGCCGTTCGTGGAGTCCGGCGTCCTGACACTCATCGGGGCGACGACGGAGAATCCGAGCTTCGAGGTGAATGCCGCTCTCCTCTCGCGGACGCGGGTGCTCGTGCTCGACAAGCACAGTGAGGAAACATTGATACGGCTGCTCACGCAGGCGCTCGCGACGGATGAGACGCTGCAGCGGCAGAAAATACGGGCGACGGATGCGGCGCTCGCGTTCATCGCGGCCGTGTCCGGAGGAGATGCGCGCCAAGCATTCAATATTGTGGAAGCGTGTGCGTCTCAGGTGAAGAACATCACGCCGGAAATAGTGGAAACAATCGTCGCGCGATCGCACATCCTCTACGACAAGGGCGGCGAACAGCATTACAATATCATCTCCGCGCTCCATAAATCGATGCGCGGCGGGGATGCGGACGCGGCGCTTTACTGGCTGGGGCGGATGCTCGAGGCAGGGGAAGACCCGCTCTATGTGGCGCGGCGATTGGTTCGGTTCGCATCGGAGGACGTGGGACTGGCGAATTCATTCGCATTGCCGCAAGCGGTCGCGGCGTTCCAAGCGTGCCAGATGCTCGGGATGCCGGAGTGCGAGGTGCATCTGGCGCAGGCGGTCGTCTATCTTGCCAAGTCCAAGAAATCCAACGCGCTCTACGTCGCTTATGGCAAAGTGAAGGAAGACGTGAAGAACTTTCCCAACGAACCGGTGCCGCTTTATCTGCGCAACCTGCCTCGACTGCCAGGAGGCAAGGCGGGCGCCCCGACCAAATTGATGAAGGAGCTTGAGTACGGCAAGGGCTATAAATACACGCTTGCCCGAAACACTTCGCGAAGCGATGTGGGCGGGCCTGATTTTAAGACGAAAGAAGAAGCGGAACAAGACTATCTGCCCGCGAAGCTCAAGGGGAGGAAATATATCGAGATCAAGTCGTCCTTGGAGAAATGACAGCTTGCTTTTTCGGAAAAAATCGGTTAGGATGATGCTTCATCAGTCATGATAACTGTACGTTTATGAAAATACTGATCTCTCGGGAAAATGCGGGGTATTGGCAGAAAAAAGGTGCGCTTGCGTTCCGTTTTGACGTGAATGGCAAGGACGGTATCATCGTCTCGCAGGGCGGCAGGCATACCTGTTTGTTTTCCATGGGTGACAAAGAAATGACGCGGCGCAAGCTGATGCTCCTCGTGCGGCGCATGGTCTCCGAGGCGGTCGCCAAGAAATACAAGATGATCGTCGTGGATTTCAAACAACTCCGTTTTCCGGGCATAACGATATCTGACAGCGAACTCGCCGAACTGATCACAGTCAATCTTCTGATGGCGGATTTCGTATTCCGTGATTTCCTTTCCAAACCGAAAGAGGGATTCTCGGACGTAGAAACCGTCGCCGTGGTACATGCTTCGGGCCAAGACATCAAGCGTGGTATCGAGCGCGGGACAATCATCGGCGAAGAAGCGAACCGTTCGCGGCACATCGCGACGATGCCGGGCGGGGAGATGACGCCGGAAATTCTGGCACGACACGCGAAACAATCCGTGAAGGGGCTCCCGGTGAAATACTCTGTACTCGATGAGAGAGCGATGAAACGTCTCAAGATGGGCGGCGTGCTCGGTGTAGGTAAGGGATCGGAGGCAAAACCGTGTTTCATCATTCTCGAGTATTTCGGTGCATCCGATAAAAAAGAAAAACCAGTCGTGCTCATAGGCAAAGGCGTGACATTCGATACGGGTGGCATCAACCTGAAGCCGAGCGATTCCACTCTCGGAATGAATATGGATATGTCTGGTGGCGCGGCGGTGATTCACGCGCTCGCGGCAGCCGCACGATTGAAACTCAAGAAAAATATCATCGTGCTGGTTCCGGCGGTGGAGAATATGATGTCGGGATCGAGCTACCGTCCCGGAGACGTACTGCGTTCGATGTCCGGCAAGACGATCGAGGTGCAGAATACCGATGCCGAAGGACGGATCATCCTCGCCGACGCGCTCACCTATGCCAAGCGCTACCAGCCGTCGCTCGTCGTGGATGTCGCGACGCTCACGGGCGCGGCGCTCGTCGCACTCGGGGAACGTGCGACCGCACTCTTCACGCAGGATGAAAAACTGGAGCAGATATTCCGCCATCTCGGCGAAGAGAGCGGAGACTATGTCTGGCCGCTGCCGCTGTGGGACGAATATGACACGGAGATCAAGGGCACGTTCGGCGATGTGGCGAATGTCGGCAAGACACGTTGGGGCGGAGCGATCACTGCGGCCGCATTTCTCAAGCAGTTCGTCGACGACGCATATCCGTGGGTGCATCTCGACATCGCGCCGCGGATGACGACGCTGCCGGACGAATTCCTGTCCAAAGGCTCCGCCGGCGCCCCGGTTCGTCTCTTGGTGAAGCTGCTGGAGAAGTTCCCATCGTAAGTAGAAGAAAGAACACTTCAGGATTTTTTGAGGACTATTCAAAATGGCTTTAAGAGGCCATTTTTTTGGTGTACAAAAAGTGTATAACTTTCGGGTTGACGGCTTGGTGGTGAGTGGCGTAAAATGGGGACTAGTTAACCAAAGTGGGTGAAAGTGGGGAATACGACGAAGTCGTCCCAAACTTGATTTGGGATCTGCAAAGTAATCCATAGATACTGAATCAAGTTCAGTATGACATCGGAATGTCATGTTCATCGGAGAATATTCGCACACGATCGATCCCAAGAAGCGCCTGGCGCTTCCTTCGAAGTTCCGCGGCGAACTGGGGAGCAAAGTCGTCGTGACGCGAGGACTCGACCACTGCCTGTTCGTGTACCCGATGAAAGTCTGGGGCGACCTTGCGACGAAACTGGGCACGCTGCCCGTCGGCGAATCGGGCACGCGCAGCTTCATCCGCATCATGCTCGCGGGTGCGACGGACGTGGAACTCGACAGCCAGGGACGCGTGCTTCTGCCGGAATATCTGAAGAGCGACGGCGGCCTGAAGAAAGACGTGACGATCGTGGGACTTTTCAACCGCTTGGAAATCTGGGACACGGCGAAGTGGAAGCGGTACAAAGCGCAGGCGGAGAAGCAGACCGGCAAGATCGCGGAGGAATTGGGGAAACTGGGAGTGTACTAAGGAATTTTCAATTTTTAGTTTTCAATTTTCAAACAATGATACGATGATCCAATTTTCGAAAGCTTTCCGGTTCCGCAAGGCACATTTGAAAATTAGGTCATTGGAAATTCATTAGAAATTGAAAATTGAAAATTGGAAATTGACGAATGTTATGACTAAGCATATTCCGGTACTGCTCGAAGAGACGATGGAAGGTTTGTACCTTAAGAAAGGAGACGTCGTCATTGATGCGACGCTCGGCGGAGGCGGACATACGCGGGAGATTCTGCGGCGTATCTTGCCTGGAGGCAGAGAGATCGCGATCGATGCGGATGCTGAGGCGCTCGGACGGATGCGTGAATCCGCACAGTCGGACGAGCCGCTCGCGCAGGCGCTCGCTGACCGATCCCTGACGCTCGTGCAAGGCAACTATTCTTCATTGGGAAGAATACTCGAGCAAGAGGATGTCGGCCCCTGCGATGCGATCCTCGCGGATCTGGGGTTCTCATCGGATCAGATCGAGGCGGCCGAGAGAGGGTTCAGTTTTCTCCGGAGCGGTCCGCTCGATATGCGACTGGACCGTTCGACGCCGCTCACGGCCGAGAAAATCGTGAACACGTTCTCTCCCGAAGAGATCAGCCGGATACTTCGAGACTACGGAGACGAACGCGAAAGCTGGCGTATCGCCCAGGCGATCACGGCGTCTCGCGCGATACGGCCGATCACGACGACCGATGAGCTCCGTGACATCATCGAGAAAGCATATCCGAAGGGGAGGCGTCATCGGATGAAGATCCATCCGGCCACCAGGACATTTCAGGCGCTCCGCATCGCGGTCAATCAGGAGTTTGAGCATCTGGCAGCGTTCCTTGCGGCTGCGATGGAGCGTCTGAAACCCGGCGGCCGCCTCGCGGTCATCGCGTTCCACTCCGGCGAAGACGCGTTGGTCAAGCGATTTTTCAAAGAAAAAACTCGAGGATGTATTTGCCCGCCAGCATTTCCGATATGTCGCTGCGGGAGGAAACCCGCCGTGAACATACTCACCAAAAAACCGATTATTCCGACTGAGAGGGAAAGACTGGCAAACCCGCGTGCGCGCAGCGCCAAGCTGCGCATCATAGGGAAGCTCTGAACGGCAGCAACCGCCGCCAGATCGACAAAAACAAAAACAAAAAACAATCGTATGCAGGAACGACGCCATCACGTCAGAATGATGTCTCCCGGGGGACACAGGCACGGTCTCGAGCCCGTTCGCAACGCTTTGCCAGCCCGAAAAGCTACGCTTAACGTTGCTGGCGGGCGTAGCAATGCGGGCAGGCTCGCGGGCTCGGTGCACGTGTTCGTGCTGATTGTTTTTCTGATCGCGTTCGTGGCGGGCGGAGGTTATCTGTATTCCGTCAATCGTAGCGCGGTGCAGGGATATCATATGCGGACGCTGGAGAAGGAGATCGACAAACTCAAGCAGAATAACGCGGAGCTCAGGATCGCCGAGGCGGATCTGCGGTCGCTCTATCGCATCGAGACCGCGGAAGAAGAGCTCGGCATGCAGAAGCTCGACACTATCATCTATCTCGAGGAACATGGACCGATAGCTCTGCGGTAGGAAGAGGATGATTCGTCTGTGTCAGGATACGCGTATGAGGAACGGAAGCCATGTCCGGCCGAGAAAACACAAGATGGAGGGTTTGTTGTCGGACGGAGAAGGACGTATCCGAGGGATCATCCTGATCGTTTTTTGTGTCGGTGCGCTTCTGGCGTTGCGGCTGTATTTCATCCAGGTGATGAGCCACGACAAATGGGTGGCGATCGCCGAAGATCAGCACAATGCGTTTCAGGAACTTGCCGCCGACCGGGGGGAGATATATATGCGCGACGGCGACGGCAGATACCCTCTTGCTGTCAACCGCGAATACAGCCTGGCCTATGTCGTGCCGAGGGATGTCGTTGAAAAGGATCGTGTCACCCTGGAACTCTCGCGTATCCTCGGGATGGACGCCGTCGTGATCCGGACGAAGCTCGACATACCGGATGATCCGTTCGAAATCATCAAGAAACGTCTGACGGACGATGAAGTGAGGCAGATCAAAGAGATGGATTTGAAAGGTGTTGCACTGTTTCCCGAAAAATATCGTTACTATCCGGCGGGTGAACTCGCTTCGCAGGTCGTCGGTTTCGCGAGTCTTGGCGAGATAGGCGGGGCTGGCGGATACGGCATAGAGGCGTTCCAGAATGGCCGTCTGCGTGGCGAGGGCGGCACTGTCTCGCAGGAGAAAGACGCCGGCGGCCGCTGGATACCGCTGTCCGATCGCGCGTTGGTGTCGCCGAAGAACGGTGATAGCATGGTGCTGACGCTCGATCGCGTGATCCAGTATGAGACGGAAAAAATATTGCGGGAAGCGATGGAACGTCATAGCGCCGATCGGGCGACGGCGATCGTGATGGATCCGCAGACGGGAGCGATCCTCGCGATGGCGTCGCAGCCGCAATTCGATCCGAACAGGTATTCCGAAATAGAGGATTATTCCGTGTTTCTCAATCCCGCGGTCAGTCTCACCTACGAACCCGGATCGATCATGAAGCCGATCACGATGGCGATCGGGATCGAGAATGGCAAAGTCTCCCCGGACACGGAATACGTGGATACCGGCGTGGTGCGGGAATCCGGCTACGCCATCCGCAATTCCGAGGACAAGGTCTATGGCAGGAGCACGATGACCAGGGTGCTCGATGAGTCGATCAATACCGGAGTGATTTTCGTCGAGAAGCAAGTCGGCAACCAGACGTTCAGGGACTATTTCACGCGTTTCGGTTTCGGTAAAAAAACGGACGTGGCCTTGCCTGCCGAACTTGCGGGCAACGTGCGCAATTTGGACAATCCCCGCACGAATCTCGAATTTTTCACCGCGGCATTCGGTCAGGGTGTCGCCGTGACGCCGCTCCAGATGATCACGGCGTACGCGGTACTCGCGAACGGCGGAGTGCTTTACAAGCCGCAGATCATCGAGCGTATCATCCATAGCGACGGCAGCGAGGAGAAAACGGCGCCGCAGGAAGTGCGGCGCATCCTGAGCGAGGAAACCAGCCGCACGATAAGCGGGATGCTCCGGAGCGTCGTGGTGAACGGGCATGGCAAGCGCGCGGACGTCCCGGGATATCTGGTCGGCGGCAAGACCGGAACGGCGCAGGTGGCGAAAAGCGATGGCAGAGGATACGAGGAGGGACAGAGCATCGGTTCCTTCGTCGGATACGCTCCCATCGATGACCCGCGGTTCGTTGTCCTGGTGAAAATCGACAATCCGAAGGATGTGCAGTGGGCGGAATCGAGCGCCGCCCCGACCTTTGGCCAGATCATGAGGTTTCTGCTAGAGTACGCCAGGATAAGACCGACCGAGCAGGCGACCGCGAACAAATGATTATGAATAAGAAAAAAATACTCGAAAAAATCCTGCGTTTTATGGCGCGCGCGGTACTGAAAAAATACCAGCCGCTCATCGTCGGTATCACCGGATCAGTCGGGAAGAGCTTGACGAAGGAGGCGGTAGCGCTCGTCCTGTCCCAGGCGTATGCGGTGCGCAAAGCGGAGGGGAATTACAACAATGAGATCGGCATCCCGCTCACGATTATCGGCGCTGCGAGCGGAGGAACGTCACTACTGCGCTGGATCGGGGTATTTTTCAGATGGCTCTGGCTGCTGCTCGTTCCCGTGCGCTATCCGGAGATACTCGTGCTCGAGATGGGTATCGATCGTCCGGGAGATATGGATTATCTGCTCGATTTCGTGCCTCTCCGGATCGGCGTGGCGACGCAGGTCTCATCGAGTCACATCGCGTTTTTCGGATCGATCGGGAACATCGCCAAAGAGAAAGGCCGGCTGATAGCGGCGCTTCCGGAAGACGGATTCGCGATCCTGAACGCCGATGATGCGCGCGTGCTCAAGATGAGGGAGAAGACGAAAGCGAAGATTATTACGTACGGCTTCGGCGAAGAAGCCGTACTGCGAGCTGATAACCTCGTGTCTCATCGCGAAGCAAAGCGCGTCGAGGGATTCAGTTTCAAATTGAATTATGACGGCAAGTCGATTCCGGTGCATCTGCCGAACATTGTCGCGGCATATCATATTTCCGCGGCGCTCGCGGCGGCGGCGGTCGGCGTGGCGTTTCGGATGAATCTCGTGGAAATAGCGTCAGCGCTGGAGAATTTCTCGCCGCTTCCCGGACGCATGCGTCTCTTGCCGGGCAGGGACGGGATGACACTGCTCGATGACACGTACAACGCATCGCCGGTTTCCGCGGAAGCCGCGCTCTCCGTCGTGAGGGAGCTCGTGGCGCCGCGCACAGTCGTCATCCTCGGCGATATGCTGGAGCTCGGCGCGGATGCGAAGCAGGAACATGCGGCGCTCGCGGATACGGTCATCGCTTCCGGCGCGCATATCGTCATGGCTGTCGGACAGCATATGAGGTCTCTCCACGCGGCGCTGCTCGCGGCAGGCTTCTCGCGCAAGCAGGCATTCTGGATGCCTGATCCGCTGGCTGCGGCCGATGCTCTGCGA
The DNA here is from genome assembly GCA_038078615.1 of Patescibacteria group bacterium. Lineage (GTDB taxonomy): Bacteria > Patescibacteriota > Minisyncoccia > Moranbacterales > UBA1568 > UBA1568. The sequence continues at coordinate 46,224 of JBBTWT010000007.1, forward strand.
GATATCGTCCGCACGGAGGATCTCATTCTCATCAAGGGATCACAGGGTATGCGTATGGAGAAAGTAACTGAAGCGCTGCTGGCAGATCCGAGCGAAGCAAAGACACTGTTATGTCGTCAGTCTGTCGAATGGCGGAATCGTCTGTTTGTTCCGCCGGCTGAATGGACCAATGAAAAAGAATAATGAATCGAGAATGAGGAATCGAGAATAAACAATAAGGCGAATGGCGAGCATTGCGATTTTCTTGCTTTTGATTTATTCTTGATGTATGATGCGCAATTCCTGATTCCTTTTCAGATATGGATTTTTTTTCGATGTTTCTTATCGTCGCCGGTCTCATGCTTTTTGAGACGGTGTCGAGTATCGACAACGCGGTTATCAATGCCGAAGTGCTGTCGACGATGGGACGGAAGGCGCGGCGATTTTTCCTGACATGGGGCATCTTTTTCGCCGTTTTCCTGGTGCGGGGGCTCCTGCCGTGGGGCATCGTGTTCGCGACCGTTCCGAGCCTCGGATTTCTCGGGTCATTCACTGCCACGTTTTCCAATGATCCGAGCGTCGCGCAGGCGATCCAGTCATCGGCGCCGATTCTGCTTATGGGCGGCGGCATTTTCCTTTTGTTCCTGTTTCTGCACTGGCTCTTTCTCGAACCGAAACAGTTTGGTTTGCGCGGAGAATCATTTTTCTTGAGACAGGGCGCTTGGTTCTATGCCTCTGTTTCGATACTCCTCTCGGCTATCGTCTGGTTCGCGATGGAGATAAATCCGATGCTCGCGTTCGGAGCCGTGGTCGGGTCGACGGCGTTTTTCATCACGCACGGGTTCCGCCAGCATGCCGAAGAGACCGAGCGCAGGATGATGGGCAGTACCGCTATGTCGGATGTGAGCAAGATTCTCTTTCTCGAAGTGATCGATATGAGCTTCTCGATCGACGGCGTGCTCGGGGCGTTCGCCTTCACGCTGTCGGTGCCGCTCATCCTCCTTGGCAACGGCATCGGGGCCGTGATGGTGCGGCAGCTGACGATGGCGAACGTGGAACGGGTGAAGAAATATGTGTTTCTCAAGAACGGCGCCATGTACTCGATCTTTTTTCTCGGTCTCGTGATGGTGACGGAAGCTTTTGGCGTGCATGTGCCGGAGTGGTTCGCTCCCGCCATGACATTCTTCATCATCGGCTATTTTTTCCGCCTGTCGCGGCAGAAACTGACGCTTGACAACGGCTTGCGGACTGTGTGAAAAAAAGGTACTATATCGATGGAAAGAATTGGCGCGGTTTTTTCCAATGAACCGGTTAATCCGTACTATTGCAAGCCTTATGACAGACAATGTGAAGGACAGGGATTTTATTGAATATGCGGTCAAGATGATCGTAGACAATCCGGATGATGTGAAGGTGGAGAGGAAGATAGACGAGATGGGCGTGCTGATCACACTCGATGTGAATCCCAAGGATATGGGGATGGTCATCGGCCGCGAGGGCATGACGGCCAAGGCGCTCCGTACGCTGCTCCGCGTCATCGGCGCGCGCAACAGCGCCCGTGTCAACTTGAAAATCAACGAACCAGAAGGATCCGACCGTCCGCCGCGCGAACCGAGAGAGTTTCGCACGGAACGCACAGAACGACCCGCCGCTCCGGAGGAGAAGAAAACGTTGGATGACGTTATGAACGATATCCAGATTTAAGCAGTGTTGAGCGATGAAGCAATAGCGTATACCCGAATATTTGACAGCCGCCCATGGTGATTTGATGGGCGGCTTTGATTTTCTCAAGGAAATATCTTACACTGGAGGAATGATTCTTGATTACCGCAGCGTATGAATGTCATCAAAACAGCCTTAGATGGAGTGATGATCATCGAGCCGGACGTATTCGCGGACGAGCGCGGGTTTTTTATGGAGGCGTTCGAGGAAAAACGGTATCAACGGGCATTGGGTCTGTCAGAACACTTCGTACAGGATAATCTATCACTGTCGAAAAAGGGTGTGCTGCGCGGCCTGCACTATCAAGCGCCGCCCTATGGACAGGGGAAACTCATCTCCGTGCTCTCGGGTAGCGTGCTCGACGTGGCGGTGGATATCCGCCATGGTTCGCCGACGTTCGGCCAGCATACCACAATAGAACTTTCCGGCGAGAATCATCGACAGTTGTTCGTGTCGGCGGGATTCGCGCACGGGTTCGTCGTGCTCTCCGACTCGGCGCTGTTCGCGTACAAATGCACCAACGTGTATTCGCAGGAGCATGATCGCAGCATCCTCTGGAACGATCCGGCACTCGGCATCGACTGGGGCATAGCCGATCCGATCGTCTCGGAGAAGGATCAGCGGCATCCGCTGCTTGCGGACATCCCGCAGGAATATCACTTTTCATGATTATAGAAAAGATTTCAAAAGTTTTTAGATGAACCGCGCCGAAGCGGTTTCGCCACATGGTTCCCTGCCCGAAGTGCTACATCGTGGCAGGCGGGCCTAAAAAACTTTTGAAATCTTTTCTGGAAGCTGTCTTTATCTTTAGTGACCTATCTCTTTATGAAACTATTAGTTACAGGCGGAGCCGGTTTCATCGGTTCCAACTTCATACATCATATCCTTACGGCATATCCGGAATATCAGGTGACCAATCTGGACGCCTTGACGTACGCGGGGAATCTGGAAAATCTGAAAATATGGGAACATGATGCGCGCCACCGTTTCGTGAAGGGCGGCGTGACAGACAAGGAGCTCGTGGATGGTCTCGTCGCGGCGTGCGATATCGTGGTGCATTTCGCGGCGGAGTCCCACGTAGATCGCTCGATTATGGATCCGAGCGCTTTCGTGGATACCAATATCAGAGGAACGTACGTGTTGCTTGAAGCGGCGCGCAAACACGGCAGGCGTTTCCATCATATCTCGACGGACGAGGTATTCGGTGCGCTCGGTCCGGATGATGCACCGTTTGACGAGGAGACAGCGTATGACCCGCGTAGTCCCTACAGCGCGTCGAAAGCGGCGTCGGACCATCTGGCGCGCGCGTATTTCCATACCTATGGTCTGCCGGTCACGATTTCCAACTGCTCCAACAATTATGGGCCATACCATCTGCCGGAGAAACTGATTCCGCTTGCAATCACGAATCTTATCGAAGGAAAGAAAGTGCCGGTCTATGGCGATGGTCTGCAGGTGCGTGACTGGCTCTACGTTGAGGATCATTGTAGGGCGATCGATCTCATCATCCATCAGGGGCAACTCGGCGAGACCTACTGCGTCGGCGGGAACGGTGAGCGGGAGAATACCTGGATCGTGAAAAAACTGCTGGCAATGCTCGGCAAAGATGAGAGAATGATCGAATATGTGAAGGATCGCCCCGGCCACGACCGTCGCTATGCCATCAATTTTTCAAAAATTCAGCAGGAGCTCGGCTGGCAGCCAACCGTGACTTTGGAAGAGGGTTTGCAAAAAACGGTGAAGTGGTTCCAAGACAACAAATCCTGGTGGAAGAATGCCCGCCAGAAACGCTATCACGCCTAGCGGGATTGCGGGCTGGTGAAATCCGGAGCGTACCAGCAGTATTATGAGGAACAGTATAAAAAACGCTAGAGAATCTATGAAATCAGGAAAACACATTGTTATATTTTCTCACGGATTTGGGGTACGCAAAGAAGCTCGTGGTCTTTTTTCTGATATCTCGTCCGTTCTTGATGATACGGAATTAGTTTTGTTTGATTACAACATTGTAGACGAAACGGAGAACACGACCACCCTTCGCCCGTTGAGTGAACAAGCCCGAATATTTTCAGAAAAAGTCAAGGAGGCGAGAGAACGCTATCCTGATGCAGTGGTGGACGCGGTTTGTCATTCGCAGGGAGCCATATCTCGGTGGCACTTGCTGATTTGCATCATGTGCCCATTCGGAAAATCATTCTGATCGCTCCGCCGGTTACCATGAATCTCGAACGCATGATGAATGCTTTCAAATCCCGGCCCGGTACGAAGATAGACATGAATAGCACATCCAGAATTGTGCGCAGTGACGGGAGTATCACGCTTGTACCGAGTAAATATTTCATTGAGCGCACAATGATACAACCGATGCGGTTGTATAATGAGCTCGCAAAGGTTACAGAGCTTGTTATTATCAGGGCGAAACAGGACAATGTCCTGGGTGAAACGGAATTTTCCGTATTGAAAAACGTACGGCTCATAGAACTTGACGGGGATCATGAGTTTTCTGGAGACTCCAGGAAAGGGTTATTGGAAACAGTAGCGAAAGCAATACTATGAAAATAACGAAATTCGGGCACTGTTGTCTGCTTATTGAAGTGAAGGAGCTTCGCATCCTGACCGATCCGGGAAATTATAACGTGACACCAGATGTCGGGGATATCGATATTATTCTGATCACGCACGAGCACCCGGATCATCTGCACATCGATTCTTTGAAAGTGGTACTAGCAAAAAATCCGGAGGCGAAAGTCATCTCGCATAGGGGAGTTGGCAGGATCCTCGATGAAGCCGGTATCACATATACGCTCATTTCCGATGGTGAAGAAAAGCAGATCAAAGATGTCAGTATCGAAAGCTGTGGGACCGAACACGCCTGTATTCATCATGATCTCCCGGCTCTTATGGTACAAAACACGGGATTCTACATCGACAAAACGTTTTTCTATCCCGGCGATTCTTTCCATAATCCGCACAAAGACATTACTATCCTCGCTCTTCCCGTTTCCGGCCCTTGGATGAAAATTTCAGAGGCGGTCGAATATGCCAAAGCGATCAAACCAAAAGCGGTGTTCCCCGTACACGACGGCATGCTCCGCCAAGATCATCGCCTCGGCCCTACTCGCCGCGTCCCCACGGCCATTCTCGAGCCCCTCGGCATCAAATACATCGACATGACCGAAGGATCAGTACAGGACTTTTCCAGTTTTCTGGCGTGACATTCAGCGCGATGTTCTTCAGGAGGACGTTTGTGGGATGATCATCGTGTATATTGCTACATATCTACACCTACACATCTATGTGCGACCGCACAGAGATGTGTAGGTCACAAAGGCATGGAAGAAAAAACAAAAGCAACCAAACAAAATGGAATAACAAGGAAAATTCCCTATGGCCTTATTGGCAGGGTATTTCTAGGCTCCATAGCGGCAGTGGGGATGGTGAGTCTCGCGGTGGCTGCACCGAACGCGATCCAGATAGCGAAGTTGTTTCAGGGACGCAGGCAGAGCTACTTTCGTCGCTATCAGGCTCCGTCGTATGTGCGAAAAACCTTGAAAAGCCTGCATCGTCGTGGAATGGTGAGAATTTCAGAGCGGCAGGGCGAAGCGAAAGTGTATCTGACGGACAAGGGCAGGCGTGAGTTACTCAAATATAAACTCCTGGAAAAACGTTTGGAGAAGCGTCATTGGGATAAGAAATGGCACATCATCATATTTGACATTGAGGAGAAGCGTCGCTCGGCGCGCAATTGTATTCGGAAAGATATGCAATCATTTGGTTTCGCGAAACTTCAAGAAAGTGTCTGGGTGTATCCGTACGAATGTGAGGAAGCTATCACGCTGCTGAAGACGCAGTACAAGATGGGGAAGGAACTCGTCTATATCGTTGCGGGAGACATCGAGAATGACGGATGGCTGCGGAAAAAATTCAAGCTGGAAAACTGAAAATATATGTTATTCTTGTGCCTACACATCTATGTGCGGTCGCATATAGATGTGTAGATGCTGATACCGATGAGTGAGAAGATCGGCAGAATGTTCGGAGCAAGTGGGAGAGAAGTATGATATCTTGATATTGCGAAATATTTCCCAGCAGCTTCTTGTTTTGGTACACTAGGGAGACGAACAGTAAAGGTATATCACTATGGAACAAAAGAAAGTATTGATACTGGGGGGCAGGGGGATGCTCGGGCAGGAGCTCGTGCGGGTTTATGGCGAGGATGTCGGATATGCGGTTGCCGGATGGGATCGCGATGATATCGATGTGACGGATTTTGCGGTGGCGGAGAAAAAGATCAGGGAATATGCCCCGGACATCATCATCAACGCCGTCGCGTACAATGCCGTGGACACGTGCGAAGAAAGTGATGAGGAGTATGCGAAAGCGCTGCTGCTCAACGCCGATGTGCCGAAATTTCTCGCGACGCTTGCCAAGGATATGGACGCGATATTCGTCCACTATTCGTCGGACCACGTGTTCGACGGAGCCTTGGAAGAAAACAAAATGAAAACGGGCTGCTGTGGCGGGGGGTGTTGCGGGGCCAAGGCCTCTGCCGTAGGGTATGACGAGACATCGGTACCCAATCCCATTACGCGCTATGGCGAGAGCAAGCTGGCAGGGGAAAGAGCGGTGCAGGCATCCGGCGGAAAATTCTATCTCATCCGACTCTCGAAACTCTTCGGCAAGCCAGCGGTGTCGGAAGCGGGGAAGAGAAGTTTTTTTGAAGTGATGCTGGAGAAAGGAAAGGCGGGGGGCGCGGTGAACGTCGTAGATGGTGAGACGAGCTGTTTCACGTATGCGCCGGATCTGGTGCAGGCGACGAAGGCGCTGATACAGGATGGCGCTTCGTATGGCATCTATCATCTGGCCAATGAGGGAGCCGTGACATGGTACGAGGCGGCCGTAGAACTCTTCAAGATAGCCAAAATGGAGGTGTCCGTGAAGCCGGTTGATGCGGATGCATTCCAGCGCTCTGCCAAGAGACCGAAAAACTCTACTTTGCTCAACACGAAACGTCCCGCTTTGCGTCTTTACACGGAAGCGTTGAAAGAATTTTTGAAGAATGTTTGAGAAAAAATTGAGGAATAAAAAAACCGCTCCGGATCATTCACAATGATTCTTGTGAACAATCCGAGAACGGCGGTGTCGGTCTGGCCCGTTTATTGGAATCACGGGCTGCCGAGAATGATATCCCCGACGATAAGGGAATAGGAAGCCTCCTTGCTTTTCAGGACACGGACATGACAGTCCTGAAAGGTGTTATAGGAGATCCCGTTTCCAAATACTACGGAAAATTTTTCGAAGTGGCGTCCGGACAGCGTCTCCCCTGTGTTTCGTTGGACGAGGACGGCCATCTTGTCCCCATCCTTAAAATCACTGCCACAAACAACGAGGTCGCCTTCCTTGGCCTTTTTGAGAACTTCCAAGTTTTTTTCCTGGCGGGATGCCGCTTCTTTGTCGGGGGTGGAGTTTTGTTGGTTCTCATTGATGATAATGACCAGGAATATTATCATTATGCCCACCACGACTCCAAGTACAAACACTATAAACCGTTCACTTTTACTCATGTTAATTTCCTCATCAGTGGATGGATGGTAGGTAGAAACAAATTTTTAAACAACAATGTAGTATACATCCTTTTTGTATTTTTGTCAATAGTGCGGAAAGAGAGTATATTTGGTACGATGAAGATGTTTTAAGGTTGCTTTGACTCTATATTATGAAACACGATCTGCTGAAAAAGTCGGATAAGCATGTATGTGCGGCGGTGCAGGGCGAGGAGAAGCGCCAAGAAGAAGGGCTCGAGATGATCGCTTCGGAGAACTATGTTTCCAGGGCGGTACTGGAGACGCTCGGGACGGTGTTCACGAACAAATACTCCGAAGGCTATCCCGGACACCGCTATTATGGCGGGCAGGAATGGACGGACGCCGTGGAGACGCTTGCGATCGAGCGGGCGAAGAAACTCTTCGGCGCACAGCATGTGAACGTGCAACCGCTTTCCGGTGCACCGGCCAATCTGGCTGCGTATGCGGCGATACTCGCGCCGGGCGATACGGTGCTCGGCATGGACCTGTCGCACGGCGGACATCTGACACACGGTCATCCGATGACGTTTCCGGCGAAGATATACCGCTTCGTGGGCTATAAGACGGAACCGGACGGGACGATCGATTATAAAAAATTAGAGACGCTCGCGAAAAAAGAAAAACCGAAATTGCTGCTCGCGGGGTTTTCTTCGTACACGCGGCAGCTGGATTATGCGAAAATTTCCGCCATCGCCAAGAAAGTTGGCGCATACTCGATGATGGATATGGCGCACATCGCCGGACTCGTAGCGGGCAAAGTCGTACCCAATCCGGTGCCGTACTTCGATATCGTGACGACGACGACACACAAGACGCTCCGCGGACCGCGCGGCGGGATGATCCTCTGCAAACAGACACTGGCCCAAGCGGTGGACAAAGCGGTGTTTCCGGGACTGCAGGGCGGGCCGCATATGAATATCATCGCAGCCAAAGCGGTGGCGTTCGGCGAAGCGCTCAAGCCGGATTTCAAGCAATACGCCAGACAGGTGCTCAAGAATGCCAAGGTGCTCGAGCGTGAGATGATGAAGCGCGGATACAGGATCCTCTTCGGCGGAACGGAGAATCATATGATTATGGTGGATGTTTTCTCTTCGCTCGGTATCTCTGGCAAAGTCGCGGAGCATGTTCTTGACGAAGTCGGTATCACGGTGAACAAGAATATGATTCCCGACGATCCGCGCTCGCCGTTTGATCCGTCGGGTATTCGTATCGGCGTGCCAGCCATCACGACGCGCGGGATGAAGGAGCAAGAAGTGAAGGAACTCGCACACATCATGGATGAGGCGATGCGCAACCTGGCTGACAGAAAGACGCTGAAACGGCTGCGTGAAGAAGTGAAAAAAATGTGCAGGAAATTTCCATTGTATAAATAAACTATGAAGGGCATTATTCTCGCCGGAGGGACCGGTACGCGGCTTCTGCCGCTCACCGCGACGACATCGAAGCAGCTGCTTCCGGTCTATGATCGGCAGATGATTTTCTATCCGCTCAATACGCTGATCAAAGGCGGGATTCGCGACATCCTGGTCATCGTGGCGCCGGATCATTCGGGACATTTCCTCAACTTGCTCGGCTCGATGTTCTCCAAACTGGGTGTCAATATCTCGTTCGTAGTACAGAAATCCCCGCACGGACTGGCGGAGGCGTTCATTCTGGGCGAGGATTTCCTCGATAACGATTCAGTGACGATGGTGCTCGGTGACAATGTCTTCGAAGATGATTTCACCGAGGCGATCACAACGTTCAAAAGTGGGGGGAGGATATTCGCCAAGGAAGTGACGGATCCGGAACGGTTCGGCGTGGTGGAGTTCGATGCGAATCATAAGGTCGTGTCTATCGAGGAAAAACCGACGCAACCGAAGAGCCGGTTCGCTATCCCGGGAGTATATATTTTCGACAATCAGGTGTCCCGTATCGCGCGCGAAGCCAAGCCGTCGGAACGCGGAGAGTTCGAAATCACCTCGATCCATAACGCATATCTCGCGCAGGGCGCTCTGGATGTGCGTATCATTGAGGGAGGATGGTTCGACGCGGGGACATTCGACTCACTTCTGGAGGTGAGCAACTTTGTCAAAGAAAAAAAATTAACAGAGACATTCGATCCGATCGTCAACGAAGCTATTCTGGCCTTTAATGATGAATTCAAAAAGATTGTTTCTTTGATAAGATAATTTTTCAAAATTTCAGATATATGCATACCGATCAGCCGAGAAAGATAAAAAAAGCCATCCTGCCGGTCGCGGGATTCGGGACGCGGTTTCTGCCGGCGACCAAGGCGCAGCCCAAGGAGATGCTCCCCGTCGTCGACAAGCCGGTGGTGCAGTATCTCGTGGAGGAAGCGGTCGCGTCCGGCATCGAGGAGATCATTTTCGTCACGGGGCGCGGCAAGCGGGCGATCGAGGATCACTTCGACGTCTCGTACGAGCTCGAGGATACGCTCGTGGAGAAGAACCGGCATGATCTGCTCGAGACGGTGCAGAAGATCTCCAGCCTCGCGCGATTCTCCTATGTGCGCCAGCCGGTGCCGCTCGGCGACGGGCACGCGCTCCTGCAGGCCGCGCATCTCGTCGACGATGACGAATCGGTGCTCGTGATCTTCGGCGACTGCATCTATGACAGCGCCGTACCGGCATCGCGGCAGATGATCGAGGCGTACGAGAAGTATCAGGCGCCGATCATCGGACTTTCGGAAGTGGCGCTGGAAGACGTGTCGAAATTCGGCGTGATCGCCGGGGAACAGATCGGGGACAAGGATTGGAAAGTATCGCGTATCGTGGAGAAACCAGAGCCGGCAGCGGCGCCGAGCCGAGCGGTAGCGGTGGGGAAGTACATCATCACGCGCGACGTGTTCGATACGCTCGCCACGATGAATCACGGCAAGTCCGGCGAGATCCGCTTGGCGGATGCGTTCGAACTTATGCTGGAGCAGGGCAGGCCGATCTACGGGCGCATGCTCGAAGGGGAGTGGCTCGATACCGGCGACAAGTTCAATTTCCTGCGCGCCACGATCTCTCTCGGGCTGAAGCATCCGGAAATAGGGGAGAAACTGCGAGGCTATCTGAAAGGGCTGTCGCTGTAGCGGCGCACCTGTCCGGTTCTTTTTCAAGAAATTTCAGCGATACGCTATGTACTGGGTATACCTCGCCATATTCATTCTCGTCATTTTCACGCCGAAAGTCATTCGGGACGGGTTTTTTTTCCTTCGCGAAGAGGATGTGGAAGCGCTGATCATCTTCGGTTTCGGCATCTTCGGTTTTATGCTCTATCTGGTCAAAGAGAAAGCTCTTTTGCGCGTTTTCCAGGAGAAACTCCGTCTGCAGAAAAAAACCAATACCATCACGAGAGACTTATCCGATTCTTATTCGTATATCGGGGAAATGAATCGGAAATTCGATATCGTGAAAGAGCTCATTTTTTTTCTTCCGAAAAATACGGCGGAGGCGCTCGCGAACGGACAAAAAGAAACATACCGATCGATCATCCAAGCAGTGAAACTCCTTTCCAAAACAGAGCCGGTATCGCTCCGTTTCGTAAATATGAAAACGAAGAAGATCGAGAAAACAGTGGAAAACGGCTCCGGCGGATTGTTCGCTCATTTCGATGGGGAAATACTGCTGGCATCGAAGAAGACGTTTTGGGAAGAGCGCGACTGCGCTATCGCGCGCTCTCCGTATCAGGCGAAGAATATGCTGGCCTATATCATTTTCCCCAAAGTGACGAACCGCGTAGAAGATGTGGAGGTTCTCAAAATTCTCGCGTCGCAGGCGCTGTTCCTGTTTTCCGTCAATCTGTACGGAGGAACGGGAGAAAAGCCCGGCGTCTCCGCAACGAAATAACACGTATGCGCATAGGGATTGACGCCCGTTTTTACGGCTCGGTCGGCAAAGGACTTGGCCGGTACACCGAAAAACTCATCGAACGCCTGGAGGCGCTTGATACGGATAATGACTATGTCGTCTTTTTGCGGCGAGAGAATTTCGACGAGTATGCGCCGAAAAACGCGCGTTTCAAAAAAATTCTCGTTGCTTATCCGTGGTACAGCTTTTCCGAGCAATTTTTGTTTCCGCTGAGACTGCTTTCTTTTCGTCTGGATATCATGCATTTTCCTCATTTCAATGTCCCGTTTTTGTACCCGAAGAGATTCGTGGTGACCATCCATGACTTGATCCTTTTGCATTACCCGACGTTCCAAAGCACGACGCATACGGCGCTTTTTTATCGGATCAAATTTGCGGCGTATCGTCTGACCATAGCCTCCGCTATTCGCCGAGCGAGGCATATCATCACCGTCTCGCATTTTACCGAGCAAGACATACTGACTCGGTATCCGGCGGCGCGTGGGAAAATATCCGTGACCTATGAAGCCGCCGATCTGTTGTGTCAGTTTCTTTCCCAGGATCAGGAACGGATGCTGCTCGATCGACTCGGACTACTGAGAGAGGCGCCGGCAGAGATTCGCGGGGGAAACATACGTGATATACTGCATCCATACCTCCTGTATGTGGGGAACGCGTATCCGCACAAGAATCTCGAAGCTATTGTGCGGATCGCTCCTCTTTTTCCGGCGTATATGTTTGTGTTGGTCGGCAAGGAAGACTATTTCTATGCGCGCCTCAAAAAAATAGCACAGGAGCAAAGAGCGCAGAATGTCATTTTTGCGGGCTTCGTCAATGATCGCGGACTGGGCACTCTCTACCGCTACGCCCTCTGTTATATTTTTCCGTCGTTTTATGAGGGTTTCGGATTGCCGCCGCTTGAGGCGATGGCGCGCGGATTGCCGGTACTTGCTTCCCGCACCGGGTCGCTTCCGGAAATTCTCGGCGAGGCCGCCCGGTACTTCGATCCCCATACGGCAGGGTCGTTCGGGAAAGAGCTCGCAGAAATTCTCAGTTCGGAAGCGGTACGTATGGAGCTATCCGTCCGCGGGCATCGCCAGATAGCTCGGTATAGTTGGGAACGGATGGCGGTCGAAACGCTCGATCTCTACATCTCGAGTATCAAAAACAAGCGTCGTGACAGCGCTTGAAATTCTATCGTTTGTCCCAAGGGAAAACTCATTTTCACCTGAGGACTCGCTAGGAATTATAAAAAATAAACAGATATCATGCCTTTTTTTCATCCAGAGCGATCTCCCCATCTTTCCGATATCCGCCCGCCTAGACTCGGATTCGGCGAGGCTGGACCGGTTTCTCGGCCGCAAGTTTCTGCGTGGCCGGAAGCGGAACTCGGGAAAATAGAGGAATGGTATGTTCCCGACCCGCCCAGACTTCCGCCTCGATTCGGCGAAGCGGACGGCGAAGCTGACCAGCCGCAAGCTCCCCTGTATGATTTTCAGCCGACACACTTCCCTCAGAACGGACATCCTTTCGAGAGAATACTATTTCTGTTCAAACACACCCGACACTCCGCTATCATTGTTCTTTCTGTCTTTCTGGTGCTGGGGGGAGTTTTTTTTGCGGTTCGAAAAATCATAGAAATGAAGCAATCCGTGATCCACAATGGCGCGAGCGGTTATGAGAATCTCACTCTCGCCGTGGAAAGTATGCAGGCTGAGCGTTTTGGCGGGTCACTCAGTCATTTCAATGAGGCCTATCAGGCATTTTCTCGCGGCGCGGATGATCTCTCTGTATGGGGGAGCTCGCTTTTTGATCTTCTGCGTTTCGTACCGGGGCTTTCCAAGATATCTTCGGGGCAATACGCGCTGGAAGCGGGGAGGCATTTCGCTTTGGCCGGCATTCCGCTTGCCAGAATAGCGGAAGAACTCTCTTTTTCCAAAGAGGCCTATGCGCAAGGGGAAAAAATTTCGTTGCTCAATTTCCTCAAGCGAATCAGAATGCCGCTGGAAGAAGCACTCGTCGAACTCGAGGCCGGAAATCAGGCGCTCGAGCGGGTGGATATCAGGGATATTCCCGAGGAGAAACAGGATCAATTCTTATCGATGAAGCGGAACCTGCCGACATTTATCGGGCTTGTCAGAAGTTTCAATCAGCAGGAAGCGCTTCTGGAAGAGCTTTTGGGTGGCAACGGACCGCGCAAATATCTTTTTCTTCTCCAAAATAATCACGAGATGCGCGCGACCGGAGGGTTCATCGGGAGCTACGCGCTGATGGACGTGAATGACGGAGTGGTGCGGCGTTTTTTCGTCGATGGCATATTCAATCCGGATGGCCAATTGAAAGAAAAAATCGTCCCGCCGAAAGCGATACAGAAAGTAAGCACGAACTGGAGCCTGCATGACAGCAACTGGTTTCCGGATTTTCCCGTATCGGCGGAGAAAGCCATATTCTTCTATGAAAAGACCGGCGGTCCGACGGCGGACGGGGTCATCACGCTTACGCCGACGGTGATGCAGAAACTGCTTGCCGTGATCGGGCCGATGACGCTGCCCCAGTATGGACTTACGGTGGACGCGGATAACTTTATCCCGGTTATCCAGGAGCAGGTAGAAGTGGGCTACGACAAAGAAGAGAACCAGCCAAAAAAGGTACTCGCGGATCTTACGGCGCTTTTGATTGAAAAAGTGTTTTCGCTGCAGGATGAAACGACACTCTACAAGATCGCGGAAGCGTTCGTCGAGGGGTTGGATGAAAAACAAGTGCTGCTCTATATGCGCCACGATGAAACGCAGGCGCTCATCGATGAGGCGGGCTGGTCGGGACGGATACTGCCGGCATCGAAGGATTATCTCTCCGTCATCCATACCAATATCAACGGATACAAGACGGATGGTGTCATCGACGAGACCATCAGGCACAGAGCCGAGATCGGTACGGATGGTTCCATCATCGATATCGTGACCATCACCCGTACGCATCGCGGCGGACATACGCCGTACGAGTGGTGGAACAAGGTGAATGCGGATTATCTGCGCGTGTATGTTCCGGAAGGCTCGGAGCTTCTGTCAGCCAAGGGGGGGACGTGGGAATTTCCGGAGGCTCCGCTCGATTATACGGCGCTCGGTTTCCGTCGCGATGCCGATGTGGAACTCGAGGAGAGTGGCATCCTCATCGATGAAAAAAGCGGAACGCGCGTGTATCGGGATGCCGGCAAGACCGTCTTCGGCGCGTGGGTGTATGTCAGCCCGCAGGAATCCGTGACGGTGGAATACCGTTATCGGTTGCCGTTTACGATCGATATGGGTGCCATACGGCAGGGAGGAGCCGATTCGTACGCCGCCCTCTATCAGAAACAGTCCGGATCGATCGGCAGCAGACTGTTCGCGTCCGTGATCGTGCCGGACAGCATCGAGCCGATTTGGCAGACCGGAGAGAATCTGATACCGTACGGACGTGAATGGAAACTTGAAACAAAGCTCTCAACCGACGCGTTCGCCGGTATGGTTTTCAGCGCTGTAAAAAAATAGTATGGTCAGACGATGGGTAGACAATTTCACTTTTTGGAGCCATGCTCCCAGCAAGACGATCGGGGGAGCCGCTTTGCTTATAGCGATAGCCGGCATAGTGAGCCGCGTGCTCGGATTCCTGCGTGACCGCATTTTGGCGTCGCAATTCGGCGCCGGCGATGTTCTGGACGCTTACTATGCCGCTTTCCGTATCCCGGACTTGATGTACAGTCTCCTGGTTCTGGGCGCGCTCTCCGCGGCGTTCATTCCTGTATTTACCGGACTCCTGAGTGAGAAAAAAGAAGACGAGGCGTGGAAACTGACTTCGGGGATGTTGCATCTGCTTCTGTTTTCGATCGGGGGGCTGTCGCTGTTCGGCATCGTTTTCGCGCCATGGCTGACGGGGTTCATCGCGCCAGGATTCGCTCCGGAGAAGAAAGAGCTTGTTATTCTGTTGACGCGCGTCATGCTGCTTTCTCCGATCTTTCTTGCGATGAGCGCGGTGTTCGGGGGAGTGCTCATCTCTTTCAAGCGATTTGCCGCGTATTCCTTCGCGCCGGTTTTCTATAATATCGGCATTATCTGCGGGATACTTTTTATCGTCCCGTTTCTGGGGCCGGTCGGTTTGGCGTGGGGAGTCGTGCTCGGGTCGTTTTTCCATATGCTGGTGCAGTACCCGGCGCTCCGGCGTTCGGGATTCCATTATCAGCTGTATTTCCTCCATGCGTGGAGGGACAAAGCCGTGCGTCGTGTCACGAAGCTGATGATCCCGCGTTCGCTCGGCATGGCGGTCAATCAGGTGAGCCTGCTCGTGATGACGATCTTCGCCTCGACGCTCGCTTCCGGCAGTCTGGCAGTCTTCACGCTCGCGAACAACATCCAGAGCGTACCTCTCGGACTGTTCGGCATCGCATTCTCGCTCGCCGTGTTTCCATCGCTCTCCCTGTTCATCGCGGAGAAGAAAGAAGCAGCGTTTTTTACGACTTTGTCGCGGACGGCGCGGCGCATCCTCTTTTTTGTCCTGCCGCTCAGCATCTTCATGATCATCTTCCGTGCTCAGTTCGTGCGCGTCATTCTCGGCGCCGGACAGTTCGACTGGGAGGACACCATCCTCACGTTTGAGGTGTTGAAATTCCTCTCCATCAGCCTGTTCGCGCAGAGCCTGATACCGCTGTTCGCGCGCGCGTTTTTCGCCCTGCAGGACACCAGGACGCCGCTCTACATCGCGCTCGCGAGCGAAGCGCTCCATATCGCGCTCATTCCGATCCTCTTGCCGCAGTATGCCGTGGAGGGTTTGGCCATCGCTTTTTCGGCGAGCAGCATCCTGAACTGCGCGCTGCTTTATTTCGCCTTGCGTAGGAAAATAGCCGCATGGAACGACCGTGTATTCCTGTCGCCGATGCTGAAGATCCTGATTGCGGCACTGATCGCCGGCGCCATCGCGCAGGCTTCCAAATCAGTCTTCGCGCTCACGACCAATGAGCTCGATACGTTCGTCGAGGTGTTCTTGCAGCTCATCACGGGACTCGCGATCGGCGGAGTATCGTTCGTCGCGGTGTGCCACTGGTTCCGGATAGATGAACTGCGGATGGTCAGGCGCTTCATCGTCTGCAAAGTTCTGCGCCAGCCGGAAACCGCCGCTCTTGCCGAAGACCACCCGGAACGCGGCGACTGGTAATATTTCAGAGTCTTACTTTTTATGCAATTGCATAAAAAGTAAGACTTCTCTCGGAGGCTGATTTTTATGAGACAACAGAACATCCGCAATTTCTGCATCATAGCCCATATCGATCACGGGAAGTCCACGCTGGCCGACCGCCTGCTTGAGCTGACGAAAACCGTGGAGATGCGCAAGATGAAGGAACAGCTTCTGGATCAGATGGATCTCGAGCGCGAGCGCGGCATCACGATCAAGCTGCAGCCGGTGCAGATGCATTACAAAGTCAAAAGTCAAAAGTCAAAAGTCAAAAGTGACAAGAGCGGGGGCGAAGAGGAAGAAGTTGAATATACTTTGAATCTGATCGATACGCCGGGACACGTGGACTTCCATTACGAGGTGTCCAGGTCGCTGGCGGCCGTCGAAGGCGCGGTGCTGCTCGTCGACGCGACCAAGGGCGTGCAGGCGCAGACGCTCGCCAACCTGTACCTGGCGATCGGCCAGGGGCTGACGATCATTCCGGTCGTGAACAAGATAGACTTGCCCAACGCGGAGACGGAAAAGGTGAAAAAAGAGATCGTGCATATTCTGGGCTGCAAGGAGGAAGACATACTGCTCGCGTCCGGGAAAACCGGTATGGGCGTGCAGGCATTGCTCGAGCGCGTGATCGAGCGTGTGCCCGCACCGGAGGGAGACGAAGCCAAGCCGCTTCGCGCGCTCATTTTCGACTCCATCTACAATACGTACAAAGGAGTGGTGGCGTACGTGAAAGTGGTGGACGGAACCGTGAAACGCGATGATGCTCTCCATATGCTCGGGACGGAAAAAGAAGGCGTGACGGTGGAAGTCGGCCTGTTTAAGCCGGGTCTGGTACCGACGGATATCCTGCGCGCCGGTGACATCGGCTATATTGCGACCGGATTGAAAGCGGTCGGGGATTGCCGCGTCGGCGATACGGTGACGTGGAAACCGCGGGAACGCGCGCCTATCGTCGTCGAACGATTGCCCGGCTACAAGGAAATCCGACCGGCGGTCTATGCGAGTTTCTATCCCGTGGACGGCGATGACTATACGCTGATGCGCGACGCGCTCGAAAAGCTGAAACTCAACGATGCGGCATTCACCTTCGAGCCGGAAAGCAATCAGGCGCTGGGTCGCGGTTTCCGCTGCGGTTTCCTGGGACTCCTGCACCTCGAGATCATCCAGGCGCGGCTCGAGCGCGAGTTCGGTCTCACTCCGACGATCACGACGCCGTCGGTCGTGTATGAACTCGCACTCCGCGGAGACGACAGGCGCATCCCGCTGTATTCGCCGGCCGCACTGCCGGATCCGGCCAGTATCGAGAAGATATATGAGCCGTATGTCGCCCTCTCGATCGTGGCACCGAGCGGGTATCTGGGAAACGTGATGGCGCTCGCTCAATCCATCCGCGCGGACTACAAGAATACGGAATACATCGATGCCGAGCGTGTGTTGCTCACTTTCGAAGCGCCGCTGATGGATGTCATCATCAATTTTCACGATGATCTGAAAAGCGCCTCATCCGGCTATGCCTCGATGAACTATGAGCCGATCGGCTACCGCGAGAGCGACGTCGTGAAGCTCGACATCCTGGTCGCCGATGAGCGTATCGATGCGTTCGCGCGCATGATACCGAGGCGCGACGCCTATGCCGAGGGCAAACGCGTCGTCGAGAAGCTGAAAGAGGAGATCCCGCGCCAGAACTTCGCCGTGGCCATCCAGGCGGCTATCGGCGGCAAGGTCATCGCCCGCGAGACGCTCTCCGCCTACCGCAAGGACGTCACCGGCAAGCTGTACGGGGGGGATTTTTCCCGCAAGAAGAAGCTGCTCGAGAAACAAAAGAAAGGCAAAAAAAAGATGCGCGATATCGGCAAAGTCTCCATTCCGAGTCATGCTTTTCTGGCAGTCTTGAGAAAGTAATCAGGAGTTATGAGCACTGATGGTGTTCTCTCTGAAAATGTGCTACAATTCACATAGTATTCTGGTAAGAATATCATGCCATTGTATGTAAGAAATAAAAATCGAAAAACAGTCTTCACATCCCTCATAACTGCTCTTGCAGTAGGGATGCTCATATCAGGGTGGTTCAGCATACGACCCGTGTTTGCGCAGTCCACGGACACTTCCATCAATCAGATCAGCCTCTCCGCGTCGCTCTTTGGCAGTGACAACCGCATCATCCCCAATGGCACCTACGCAGTCCGTTTCGCTCTCTACGCCACTGACCAATCTACGGCCGATCCGTATCCATCCAATAGTGATGCGGGAACTCGTCTCTGGGAAGAGACACAGACCGTCACGGTGCAAAACGGCATCTTCCGCGCCTTCCTCGGTTCCGTTACCCCGCTGCCCGCTAGCCTCACCTTCGCAGACGGCGACTATTTCATCGGCATACGCATCGGCACCGATTCCGAGATGATACCCAGGAAGCAACTCGGTTCCGTCCCCAGCGCCATCAACTCCCAGTTCCTCCAAGGAAAAACTATCGGAACAAAATCAGGAAATATCCCTTTCCTCGGCAAGAGCGGCAAACTCGATATCAAAAATCTGCCGACCGGCACGGGGAACAAACAGCTCGTCTTGGGCAATGA
>JBBTWT010000008.1:0-28290 GCA_038078615.1 Patescibacteria group bacterium
GAACGGCTCCGAGAACTGGGAAGTGTCAACTTGACGCTGCAATGGTACAAGAATTGACTTCCGCTGATTTTCTGGTACACTGGAAAAACATTTGATTGTCTAAGATATTAAGCTCGTTACCTGTTCTCAATACTATGCCAAAAAGGACATATCAGCCGAAAACCAGGAAACGATCGCGGCGCCATGGGTTCCTGAAGCGCATGAGCACGGTCGGTGGCAAAAAAGTGATAGCCCGACGGCGCAGGAACGGGAGAAAAAGCCTGTCCGTCTCGTAAAATATGCTAAAAAAAGGCTTACGTTTGCGGAAAAAAGAAGATTTTGACAGAGTCTTTCGCTCCGGTAAGCCTCTTTTTTTTAATGAGATAGGTTGTCGGTACCTGCAAAGTAGCGGTGGCGTGCGGTTGGGGTTTTCCCTCGGCAAGAAGCATATGCCCCTCGCCGTCGACAGGAATCGCCTGAAGCGCGTTTTTTCCGAGGCGTTTTTCCGGCTTAAGGCCGATTGGCCGGCAGGCGTGGATATCGTGTTTTTTACCGTAAGAAAGCCAAAAAAAATGGGCATTATGGCCAGTCAGGCCATAATCAGCGGGCTCTTCGATCAGATTAAGAAGGCACAAAAATAACAATGATATGATCGAGATCTTTGACGCCATCGTCTATCAGCCGCTCTACAACACCCTGATATTTTTCTACAATATTATCCCCGGGCATGATTTCGGCGTCGCTATCATCCTTACCACCCTTGCGCTGAAGGCCGTCCTCATCCCGCTTTCCAAGAAGCAGATCGAATCGCAGAAAAAGATGCAGGAATTGCAGCCGAAAATAAAGGAGATTCAGCAGAAACACAAGGATAACAAGGAAAAGCAGACCAAGGCTCTGATGGAGTTCTACAAGGAGAACAAGACCAACCCGTTTTCCGGGTGTCTGCCGCTCATTATCCAGCTTTTCTTCCTTATCGCCATCTACCGGGTCATCATCAATATCTCCCAAGCCGGCTTCGTGGTGAACCCGGGTGATCTGTACTCTTTCGTATCCGACCCGGGAGCCATCAATCACATCTTCCTGCGCTTCATGGATCTGACCAAGCCGAACTACGTTCTGGCGTTTCTCTCCGCCATTGCCCAGTATTATCAGACAAAAATGCTTTTCCAAAGCAGCAATATGCTGAACAAGCCCCAGGGAGAGGCTTCCGCACAGCCTGATTTTGCGGCTATAATGAACAAGCAGATGCTGTATCTCGGGCCCGGACTGACGTTTTTTATCGGGGTCACGTTTCCGGCCGCACTCGCTCTCTACTGGCTCTTCTCGACACTTTTCATGATTTTCCAGCAGATGTTCATCTTCAAGCCGAAACAAGAGAAATAGCTTATGGACAAAACGCGCCAGGAAATGATACAGGAGACCGTCGTAGGGCTTCTGGAGAAGATGGGGTTCGGCGCCTCGGTCGAAGTGACCGCAGAGGAGGGCGATGCGGCGGCTTTTTTGTGCCGGGTACGCGTAGAGCAGGACCAGAACCTGCTTATCGGCCAATATGGGGTGAATCTGGCCGCTATCCAGCACATCGTCCGCGTAATGTTGCGCAAGAAGACCGAAGAGCGACTGAACCTCATCGTGGATATCAACGATTACTTCGCCGAAAAGAGGCTTTCGCTGGAAAAAGAGGCCGCGCGGGCGGCACAGGAGGCCATACGGAGCGGAGCCCCCATCACCCTTCGGCCGATGCTTTCTTATGAACGCAAGATTGTACATACATTTCTCGCCGGAAACAAGGAAATTATTACGGAAAGCGTCGGACAGGGTGACAACAGGATGGTTATAATCCGCCCGAAACCGGCAGAGGAAGAGTTTTTAGCCTGAACACGATGGCCATCGCGCGAAAAATCGCTTACAATGTTATCTTCAACTCTTTTTTGAAGGTGCTCTCGACTGTGGCACTCTCTCTCTTTTCCATCCGCCTGATTACCGGATATCTGGGACAGGATGGTTTCGGTGAGTACTCCACAGCGCTCGCTTTTTTCGCCTTCTTTTCGGCGCTGGCCGACCTCGGGCTGAGCTCCGTGACGGTGCGGGAGATTTCCCGCGAGGGTGCCGATGAAAAGAGGATTTTGAGCAAGGTGCTGTCTTTGCGGCTCACGTCATCGCTCGTCGTCTTCCTCCTGTCGCCGCTCCTGATACTGTTCTTCGATTATTCGCGCGACCTGAAGATAGGCATCTTCATCGCGGCCGGCGCCATCCTCTTCTCCACCCTGTCGCTCATGTTAAACGGCATCTTCCAGAAACGCCTGGCGATGGACAAGGTGGCGCTCGTGGAGTTTCTCGGGAAGCTTTTCCAGGTCGGCATAATCGTGCTTGCGGTACGGGAAGACTGGGGGTTTCTCGCCATCGTTGCGACGCTGCTCGCTTCGCTGTCATTCAACGCGCTCGTTGTTCTTTTCTTGAGCCGTCGCTACGTGCGGTTCTCCCCCAGCTTCGATGTCGCGTACTGGAAAACGTTTCTCCGCGAATCGCTTCCTATGGGGGCCACCGCCATCATCACTTTCGCGTATTTCAAGATGGACACCATCATCCTCTCCGTCCTGCAGTCGAGCGCCCACGTGGGCATCTACAGTGTCGCCTACAAGATTATGGAGAATCTCATCTTTTTTCCGGCGATGCTGGCGGGGCTCATCCTCCCGCTCCTCTCCCGATTCATTTTCACGAATCGGATACACTTCGAAGAAATCGCTGACAAGACATTCAAGGTATTCTTCATCATCATCGTGCCGATCATCGCGGGCACGGTGTTTTTGGCGCCGGATATCATACGCATCGTCAGCGGCGGCGCCTTCCAGGAATCCGTGCTTGTCCTGCGTATCCTGATCTTCGCCCTGGGATTCATCTTTTTCGGGCATTTTTTCAATATGCTCCTGATCGTGGGGAACGCGCA
The DNA here is from genome assembly GCA_038078615.1 of Patescibacteria group bacterium. Taxonomy (GTDB): domain Bacteria; phylum Patescibacteriota; class Minisyncoccia; order Moranbacterales; family UBA1568; genus UBA1568. The sequence goes on from JBBTWT010000008.1 coordinate 2,924, forward strand.
AAGAAAGCTCATGCAGGCGCTCATGGTCGCGGCCGCATTCAACATCCTCCTCAATATGTTCCTCATCACCCGCTATTCGTACATCGGCGCGGCGGCCGCATCGGTGGCGACGGAAGTGCTGGTGGTGCTGCTCACGGCGTTCCTGGTCAGGAAGCATATCCGGTATAAGCCATCGTTCGATCGCATAGGAAGGGTTTTCCTCTCCGGCGCCCTGATGGGACTAGTGCTTTTTGCGCTCGAGCCGTACTCGTTCTTCATCGCCGGTCTACTGGGCACGGCGACCTACATAGGGATGCTGTGGCTTACGAGAGCCGTCAGCCCGGGAGAAATCGTCAGCCTTTTCCAAAAAGAGGGCGGCATGCCGCTCTCCGAAGTCGAGCGCATGGAAACAATGGTTCCATAGACAGGCCTCGGCCAGCAGCCGCAGGCTTTTAGAGATTTTATGTGCCCCGCTATGTCTCTCCCCAGGGTCGCCATCGTCGTTCTCAACTATAATGGTCGGGATTGCCTGACGGACTGCCTGTGGTCGCTCGGGCAGCTTCGCTACGGAGCCAAGGACATCATCATCGTCGATAATGACTCCGCCGACGACTCACTCGTTTCGGCAGAAAAACAATTTCCCCATTTCACGTTCGTCCGCAATGAAAAAAACACAGGCTTTGCCAAGGGGATGAATATCGGGATGCGTCTGGCTCTCGATCGCGGCGCGCAGTGGATATGGATCTTCAACAATGATGCGGAGGCGGATCCATCGGCGCTCTCGAAGCTCATCGCCGTCGCGCAGGAAAACCCCCGAGCCGGACTGCTGAGCCCGGCGATTTATGAGACGGGCGGCCGCCTCTGGTTCGCGAAAGGAGAGATAGACCGTTTTCGGATGCGAACGCTTCATATCCGGCCTACCGAAAAGGAGCTGACATCAAAAGCATATCCGAGCGGATTCCTGACCGGCTGCGCCTTGCTCATAAAAAGGGAGCTGATAGAGGCGATCGGTTTTCTCGATGAGCGTTTTTTCCTGTATTACGAAGATGCCGATTATTCACTGCGTGCTTCCGCGGCCGGATTTTCCTGTCTCGTAGTTCCGGAAGCCCTGGTGTCGCACCGTGAGAAGAGCCGGGGAAACCGGCAAAAAACCTATTTTCTCGTGTACTCGGGGCTGCGGTTTTTCGAAAAACACGCTCCATTCTTCCTGCGGCCGTACTTTCAGGCGTATGTTACAATGCGAAGGGCGAAGAATCTCATTGACAGGCTGCGCGGGAAGGATGGCGCCGCCCTGGAAACATACCGCGCGTATCAGGATTACCTCGATGAACGCTAGTCCGCATATTTCTCTCATTTTCGTGAATTACCGGAGCGCTCAGTACCTCGCGGCGGCTCTCCGGAGCCTTTTTTCTTTCGAGCGGGAAACGGATTTCTTCGAAGTGATCGTGGTGAATAACGACGCGTCGGAAAGTCCGGTTCTGCAGGAGCTCAGGCGGGCATCCCCATTCATCCTGATCGAGAACGACAGGAATTCCGGCTTCGGCAGCGGCGGCAACCTCGGCGCCAGACAGGCACGCGGCCGGATCCTCGGTTTTATCAATCCGGATGTGCTGTGGGCAGGCGTACTCCTTTCCGATATTATCCGCCTTTTCGATGAGGAGCGAAAAATAGGCATCCTCGGTATGGCGCTTCTGGACGCAGACCAACATCCCGAGGCATGGAGTGCCGGCCTTGAGCCGAGCCTTGTCACGCTTTTCCGCAACAACATCTTTCCCTCGGGGCAGGCCGTGTGGAGAAAAGATGGGCTTTCTTTCCCGGACTGGGTCAGCGGCGGAGCATTGTTCATCCGTTCAGCGCTGTTCTCTGAAATCGGCGGTTTCGATGAGCGCTTCTTCCTGTACTATGAGGATGTGGATCTGTGTACGGAAGCGCGGAAGCGCGGTTTTTCCGTGGCGCGCCACAGCTCCCTCCCCCTCGTCCATCTGGGCGGGAGGAGCAACCTGTCCCCGGGGCTTCAAAAAAAACATTTTTATGATTCTCAAAAAAAATATTTCGACAAACGGCGTCCGGCGTGGGAAGGCAAAGCACTGCGCTTTCTTCGCTTTTTCTTTCGTATTCCCTGTTGAAACAGTATGTTTGAGATACTCGTGACAATTCTTGTTCTCCTTCTCCCCTTTCAGTTCGCCCTGTATCCGGCCGAGGGGGTGGATTTGGCGCTGGCGCGCGTATGGGCGATCGCCATCATTCTTCTTTGGGGGACAAAACATCTTTCTGAGAAGCGTCTGGCGATGCCTCGGCCTCCGCTTTTCTTCTTTTTTACCGCTTTTCTCTTGTGGACATCCGTCTCTTTTTTGTGGGCGGAAAATACCCAGTGGGCGCTGAGGAAAATCGCATTTCTTCTGCCATCCCTCCTTTTATTTCTGGTCTTTTTTTCCGTGTGCCGGGAGGCGCATTCGCGGGACAGGATACTTCGGGCATTTTCGGTCGGCGCTTTCCTCGCCGCGCTGGTTGCGATAGCGCAGTTCTCTCTGCAGTTCGTTTTCGGCATCGAGAAAGTGTTCGCTTTTTGGACGAGAGAGGTGCTGCCATTTTTCCTCGGTCCGGCATTCAGTGAGTCCGTGGCGCACTACCCGAGCCTGCTTGTCAACATCGCCGGTACGACGGTGATGCGCGCCTCAGGATTTTTCCCCGATCCGCATATGGCGGCCTTTTTCTTCGGAATGGCGATTCCGATCGCCGTCTCTTTCGCGTGGGGAGGCGGAAACAGAATGCGAAAACGCTGGGTCGTCTGCGCTGCGGTCATCCTCATAGCGGATCTTCTGACTTTTTCGCGCGGAGGGTATGTCGGACTCATTGTCGGACTTCTTGTTTTCGTTTTTCCGCTGCTGCGATGGACGTCGTGGAAAAAACGCATACTTCCAATAATCATGAGTATCATCATCGCCGCCGTTATCCTGTCCGCGAGTCCGGTCGGCACGCGGCTGCTCTCGAGTTTCTCGCAGACTGACACATCGAATATCGAGCGGCTGCGCCTGTGGCAGGAGGCGACGGAGCTTATAGTGGAGCGGCCGATCCTGGGTGCGGGATTGGGCAATTACCCGCTTGCCGTGAAACCGAGCGCCGAGTATCGTGAGCCTATTTATGCGCACAATTTATTTTTGGATATCGCTTTGGAAACGGGGCTTACCGGGGCATTCTTTTTTGTCGGCTTTCTCTTTCTTGGTATCCTGTCTCTATGGCGGAGGTGGCGGAGGGAGAGAGCTGTTTTTCAGTTGGCGATTTTTTCCGCGCTGGTTATTTTTTCCGTGCACTCCCTTTTCGAGACGCCGCTGTTCTCTGTCCACGTATTGCCCGTTTTCCTGCTTCTGATGGCGGCAAGCCTGGCATCACCGAGTACGGAGCGGAGCGGAGCGGCTAATATCGGCGTATCAGAGAAACATTTATGTTGAGAGTGAAACCCTTCATCCGGCTCTGCATAGCGGCGAGCATAGCGCTGCTGTCTATCGCGCACCTCAAGCTGATTGTTTTCGGCATCCCTCTGTACAGCGTCGAGATGCCGATATTCGTCGCTTCGATCGCGTACGCGTACGGATGGAGGCGGAAAATATTCTCACCGTTCGGCAGCATCGATTTCCGCAACCCGTTCGTCATCGGGATACTGCTGTTTTTCTTCGGCGCCGTGCTTTCATTTGCCGTCAACCCTTTTTCTCTGACGGGCCTCGGTATGCTCAAGACATGGTTCGTGTTTCCGCTTGCCGCTTCATGGTTGTGGCTGGAGACAAAGCCGGATAACCGGGATCTGGAGCGCTTGCTTTTCGTGTGGCTCGGCGTCACGGCGCTCTCCGCCTGCGCGAGTCTGGTATTTTTTGCTCAGGGAGCGCTCACCTACGATGGTCGCCTTGAGGCATGGTATGCTTCGCCGAATTATCTCGCTTTCTTCTTGGCTCCCGGCGTACTACTTGCGGTGTATATGCTTTCGTCCTCGTTTTTTGCGAAGCGGCATTTTCTACAGACGCTTTTGTGGCTGTCGCTTGCCGCATTGGTTCTCGCGCTCTTTCTCACCCGTTCGTATGAGGTATGGGTTGGCGTATGCGCGGCGCTTCTAATTTTTTTTCTCCTTGGCAAAAGAGAATCCCTGTCTTGGCGCGGGAGCATCGCCGCCGCGCTGTTACTCGTCGGCGTTTTTTCTTCGTTTGTTTTTCTCGAATCAGGAAGCGAGAAATGGCAGTCGCTTGCGACACTCAACGAGCGCTCCTCGTTCGCTTCACGCGAGATGATTTGGCAGGCGGCCGCGAAAATTATCGCCGATCATCCGTTCTTCGGTATCGGTATCGGCCGGTTTCAGGAGACATATCTCGCCTATCAGCAATATTTTCCGCCGTATCTGGAGTGGGCGGCGCCGCAGCCGCACAACCTCTATCTCGCCGTGTGGCTAGAGGCAGGGATTATGGGGCTCCTCGGATTTTTTCTGCTGATAGCCGCCTGGTTTCGGAACCTGTCGTCGCTCCGACACTCCGATGACGGGAATGAGCGGATAAAAAAAATAAGCGCTCTCCTGATGGCGCTGTTCGGACTCTATCTGATATTGGGGCTCGTAGACACACCGTTTTTCAAGACAGACTCAGCGTTCATTTTCTGGTTCATCCTGGCGTTCGGCATCGGTCTGAACAGGCAGAACCAGCGCTGATGCCGATATGCCTAGAAATCTATGCGGTAGAGGCGGTGCGTGACCCTGTCGGTGAAAAAGAGAGCATCTTCTTCCTGCGAGAGGAAAAGATCAGTGCTGTCGAAATTCTGGGTGACCTCCTGGAGATCCGCGAGGCGGGTCTTTTTCCCTGTCTCCGTATCCACTTTCCAGAACGTATCTTTGGTATGGAGGGGCTTGTCGAAGTAATCATTGGGAAGCAGGGCGCTCTCCGGAAGCGCTCCCGGAAGAGCATAAAAGACCGTTTTGCTATCTTTGGACCAGACTGTTTTGGAAATGAATGTCGGAACGGAGAGATTTTGAAATTCTCCCCCGCTCTCATTCATTACGTTCAGGATGACATTCTGCCCGCCTTTCTCTTCACTTGTACTTATGAGCACCTTTTCGCCACTGGGAGACCAGAGGTAGTCGGCGCCGAATTTTTCCGAAAACAAAACGCGTCGATTTTCTCCCGTGGGGCTGACGGTTTCGAAATATGTTTTTTCCAGGGCGTTCGGTTTGCCCCAGAAAGAAACGGATGCGCTTCGAGGGATCGGCGCGATGAAGGAGTCACGATAGAGAAAGACGAGCTTTTTCCAGCCGCTCCCATCGGCATTGGCGACATTCAGTGAACGTTCACCGCTTTTCTGGTCAGTATACTGGTAGAAAATTTTGTCGCCGATGTCGTCCCATGCAAGTCTGGACATCTCTGTCTTGAGCGGGACGAGCGTTTTGGTGGGGATGTCAGCGGAATGCCAGAGGCTCTGCCCGCTATTCTGCTTGAGGAAAAGCAAGACGCGGTCTTTCTTGGGTGACCAGATAACGCGCAGAGGCGACCCAGGGAGATTATTCAAAAGGACGGTCTTGTCCTTCCCCTCCAGGGAGGCTTTTTTCAGAGCCTGTTCATCAAGAGAGTAGTAGTAGAGCGTACCGTCCTCGGAAACAGCCGCTCCCAGGATATCTTCATTGATAAAGTTTTGGATATCCGTGATAATCGGCGTTGTTTTAACATCCGCACCCTGGGAGATGAGTTTTTTCTCCGGATCAGCGACAGGATCGTTGATATTGTTGCGGAAGGCGAAGTTGTAGGCGGCCAGAAAAATGAATACCAGAACGAGCAGTCCGATGGAAATGTAGAAGGTTTTTTTCATATTGAGAATTCAGATACTTTGGCAGCCTGATTTATTGAAATTCGCATGCCAATGAGCGGAATCCTCGTCCCAGTAGATAGCATTGCCGACCTGATATACCGGCCTGCCTTTCAAGCTGCATATTGGCTGGTTCTTTGTAATATAATTATCTACGGCGCCATGGGCTATGTCTACAGCATAGTCGCCTTGCGTATGGTGGTTATCCGCGCCGCACGTTCCGTGCTGCCAACATTCCGTCCCTCCGGTGATCGTCATTGAGCAGTTGCACGATTTTTGGAGCGACTGAAGCCCGCCTATAGCCGCCGACCCAGCCATACTGGTGCATCCTTCCGCCTGTCCGCTCGTTTTGCAATTATCCTTGTTGTAGTTGAAGTTTCCGCCGAGGGCATCGCGCTCTGTCTTGTCGCTAGGCCATGCGGCTCCTGTGGGAGGAGCAGCTCCTGGCGCGGTTTTCGCCGGTGCTCCGGGGACTGATACGGGTGAGAGCGCATTGATAGTGACATTGACGAGGTCGGGGTTGATGACATTGAGGAGGAGCCACGCGGTAAAAGCGATGGTCAGCCCGATAAGCGAATCGAAGATGACACCCTTGGCTGTGCCCATAGCCGCGGTGTTGCCCGCGCTCGTCAAGTACATAAACCCGCCGATAGAGAGCATCAGGACGGCCGAGAGGACGATGATGACAAGCGCCACCTTGTAGATCGCCTTGAGATATCCCGGAAGATCACTTCCCACGTTATCGGTGCCGGGAATTTTTTCCAAAAGGGTGTATTGAAGTCCCTTCGCTTTTGTTTGGGCTCCTGCTTCAGGGACGAGAGATACGACGCTTATCGCAAAGCTCAACAAGAGGAGTGCCATGAAAAAGTTTTTGTTTTTTGACATATTGAAAAAGATGTACCACCATTATACCACATTTCAAATGGAATAGAGGATACAGGATGAGTGATGTATGAAATGAAACAAAAAGCGAGCACACCGGCAAAATTTGTGAACCGGCTGGCGGCGCGGATAACAAGCTACCCTAGAAGTCCCAACTGCCGTTCATGCTGGTCGATTGGGTGTAATTGACGACTGTCGTTTCGAAGAAGTTGCTCTTGTCGCTGTTCGTATCCTGGAGTCGTTCGAGATGCTTGTAGGGGTTGACGACGGCCTCTGGATAGAGCGGGCCGATGTTGAGCATGGCGAGGCGGTTGTTGGCGAGCCACTTCGTGTATCCTTCCGTCGTTTCGCCGTTTATACCGGGGATACGGTCGCCGAGAATATACTTGCTCCACTCGATTTCCTGTTCGACGGCCGCCTTCATCATCTCGCGGATCAGCTTCTCATCGTAGATATCGGGGAACTCCTTGCGGATCTCCCGGATGATATTGGCGAATATCGTGATGTGCGTCAGCTCGTCGCGGCGGATGTAGGCGATCATCTTGCCGGTCGCGAGCATCTTCATCCGGTCGGTCAGCGTGTCGAAGAATGCGAAGCCGTTGTAGAAATAGACCGATTCGAGGAGAAAGTTCGCGACGATGCCGCGGAAGAACGTATCATCCGAAGGATCATTGACGAAATCCTCGTATATCTGCCCGATATATTTGTTGCGCGCGAGCAGCACCGTGTCAGTCCGCCAGAAATAGTAGATTTCATCGCGCTCCTTGCTCTCGACTACCGACTCGAGGATGACGGCGTACGACTGCGAGTGGATCGCTTCCTGATAGGTCTGGATGGAGAGGATGAGATTGACCTCCGGCGACGTGATGTAGTCCGAGAAATGCGGCAGGTTCACGGTCTGGATGGAGTCGAGGAAAATGAGGAACGAAAGAATGCCTTTGTAGGCTTTCTGCTCTTCCGGTGAGAGGTCGGAATGAAACGTCCGCGCATCATCCTTCAGTCCGGATACTTTTTCCGGGACCCAGAAATTTCCGATCATCACCTGATAGAGGGATTTCGCCCACGGATATTTCGTCGCGTTGAGATTGAACAGCCCGGTCGTCGCGCCCTTGATGATGGTCCGTACCTCCACGTCATCGTTCCCTTTCGGGTTGAACATCAGGTTTCTCTGCATTTCCTCGGTCATACGCCTTTGTTCCCTATTCGTGTTAACTGCTTCCTGCCGGCCTACCCGCTGCAACTTACACAATCATCCTTTATTTCTCCTGAGAGGCTGCGCACGTAGTAGATGGTTTTTATCCCCTGCTCCCATGACTTCATATAGTAACTGTAGAGCTGGGCAGGGCTCACCTTGGCCGGGTCGATCATCCACTCGAACGATATCGACTGGTCTATCCACGGATAGATGACCGCCATCATATCGATGACATCATTCATATTCATATGGATGTATTCTTTGTAGTACCAGAAATTCTCCTTGGAAAGCTTCGGGGCGACGCGGATGGTCGGCGCCGAGAGATTCGTCTCTATGAAGAATTTCTTGTAGATGGGAAGGAGCGCCGCGGTGGTGCCGACGACGCCGGCCGTCGAGGTGTTCGGCGCGGGGGCGGTATGGTAGGCGAAGCGCACGCCGTGCTTCTGCATATCGGCGAAGAGCGTCTTCCACTCCTCTGCGAAAGGAGTGTTCGTTTCAAACCACTCAGCTGTGCGCCCGAGCAGGATTCCCTTGGAGTATTCGCTGCCGGGATACAGCTCATAGGTGCCGCGCTCCCGCGCGATATCCACGGATGCGCGATACGTGTGGAAGGTGTAGCGTTCGAACAGGCGGTCGACTTCCCGGCGCGCTTCCTCGCTGTCGTAGGCGAGCTTGCGCGTGGCCAGATATTCGGCGAGTCCCAGGTATCCGAGACCGACGCTCCGGTAACGCGTGGCGGTTCTTCGAGCCTCCTGTATCGGGTAATAGTTGAGCGTGACGACGTTATCCAGGACGCGCATGACGACGGGGAAAACGTCGGCGATCACTTCCGGATCGCAGACAGTGGCAACGTTGATCGAGGCGAGATTGCAGACAACCAGGTCTCCGGGCTCGTAACGGATGATGACTTTTCCGTCCTCGATGACTTCTTCAATGAATTTCGTCGCAGAAGTATTCTGGCATATTTCCGTGCAGAGCTGGGTGGAATAGATATTGCCGGCGTGCTTGTTCGGATTCAGACGGTTGACGGTATCGCGGAAGAAAACATACGGCATCCCCGTTTCGACGGTCGACTTCAGGAATTTTTTGAAAACTTCCTTCGCCTTCACGACCTTTGTCATCGTCAGGCGATCATCTTTTTCCAGCATGAGGTAAAATTCCTCGAACGCCTCGTTGAAGCTGTCCTGCAGGCGTTTGCCATAGAGCGTCTCCACCTCATGCGGATCAAAGAGAGCGATGTCGCCGTCCTCCCGGAGTCTTCTCATAAACAGATCCGGGACGGACACGGCCGGGAATATGTCGAATGCCTTGGAACGGATGTCGCCGGTCTCCGTCTGAAGATCAAGAAAATCGTAGATATCGAGGTGCCAGATGTCGAGCGTTACGGAAATAGCTCCCAAACGCGAGCCGAGCTGGTTGACGGCGACGGCGGTGTCGTTGATGACCTTGACCCAAGGATTGACCCCTCCAGACATGCCTCGGACGCCACGGATCGAGCTGCCACGGGCGCGGATGTTGCCGAGATATACTCCTACTCCCCCGCCAAACTTGGAGATTTGCGCCATGTTTTCGATAGCGTGATAGATACCACGGAGATCATCGTCGACATTGATCTTGAAACAGCTGGAGAGCTGGTGATAGTTGGTACGCGCATTGAGCAGTGTCGGCGTCGGCAGGGAAATACGCTGTTTCGAACAGTGTTCATATATCTTGAATGCGAAAGCGAGTCGCTGTTCCTGCTGTTCCGGGATAGCGAGGAACAAGGCGAGCGACATGTACATTTCCTGCGGCAACTCCATAATCACCTTATTCGGGTTGAGCAGGTAGCGTTTGGCAAAGGATACGACCGTCGTGTATTCGTACCCCAGGTCCGTTTCTCGGGAAAGCCGCTTCCCCGCCTCCAGGATATCTTTGGCAGCATAGTATTTGTAAAAATCCTTGTAATACAGTCCGCGTGTCACATAATCATCGAAGAGCGCCTTGTAGGCTTTCGGCGAATAGACATCTTTGTGTTCCAGACCGCGATTCTTGATCGCCTGTTTGTAGAGATCGCCCAAAAGGATCCGGGCAGCGATATTCTGCCAGAAAATGTTTTCCACCGTGACGAGATCGACGCACGTCTTGATCAACAGCTTGTTGATGTCGGACGTCTTGATCTCGTTGACGATATTTTTTTTGAAAGCCTCAAGCAAATCCTCGAAACGACAATGCTGCTCATAACCGGATGCCGCGCGGTCAAAAACAGCCCTGATCTTCCGTATGTTGAACAGCTCCTTCTTGCCATCGGCCTTGATGACCTGCATCGAGTGTTTTTCGAATTGTTCGATGAGTCGCTCCTTTGTTTCTTCGCGTTTTTCGTGCTGCTTCTCGCGGTACAGGATGTATGATTTGGCGATTTCATACCGCCCCTCTTTCATCAGACGTTTCTCGACGAAGTCCTGAATTTTTTCGACGGAAGGGATATGCGTACCGGGTTCTTCACCGCAGGCCTCGATGATGTCGCTGACAACATCGTCGGTCATTTTTGGGATAAATCTTTTATCCGTTTCTCCCATGGCATCACAGGCGAGCTCAACCGCCTTTTCGATGCGCGTCCGATCAAAGGGGACGACTTCTCCGTCACGGCGCTTGACTTGGGTGATAGACATAGTGTTTGGTCAATCAGTGCCGACAACGGTGGCTGTCGTGCGTGATTGGTGTTTATTTTTCCCGCCTATCGGACGGGCAGGATTTTTTATTTATTGGGGAGCCTTGCCTCTACGATTTTCCAGTCTATGGAGCGGGAAAAAGTTTCTACATAATCTGCCTTTTTCAAGCCATAATCCAGCATGAACGCGTGTTCGAAAACATCCATCACCAGAAGCGGTGTCGTCCCGGCGAGATGGCCGAGATCATGCTCATTGATCCAGATATTGAAGAGCTCGTCTTTTTCTGCATCATGGACCAACACGACCCAGCCGATGCCGCGCATAGCGCCGACCCCGAAGAAATTTTTCTTCCAATTTTCGATGCTGCCGTAGATTGCCTCGATTTTTTTCTTCAGTTGGCCCTCGCTTAGTGTGCTGACTTCTTTCGTCATGTTGCCGAAGTAAAGCTCGTGCAGACGCATGCCGTTCCACTCCCAGCCGAGACGGCGTTGCAGTTCCGAGTATTCGGGGGTTCCGACCTCTTTCGTATCGAGAATGTTTACGAGTTTGTTGGTATTCGTGACGTATCCTTCGTAGAGCGTGAAATGATTCGTGAGCAGAGCGTCGCTGAAACCGGTCAATCCGAGGAGGTGTTTGAAGTCTTTGGCAGCATAGATGTCCGGCATATGTTTATGTGTTTGGGATGTTAGATTTTTCCGACGAGGTCGATTCCTGGCTTCAGTGTCTTTGCTCCCGGTTTCCAGTTGGCCGGGCAGACCTCTCCTCCATGCTCGCGGACGAAAACCGCGGCTTCGAGCTTGCGCAGGAGTTCGGAGGCCGAGCGCCCTACGTTGTTAGCGTGTACCTCATAGGCCTGCAAGATGCCGTCCGGGTCGACGATGAAGCTGCCGCGCCGTGCCAGCCCTCTGTCCTCGCCGTCTTCTATCATGACCCCGAAACTGCGGGTCAGATCCCCGGATGGATCAGCGACCATCGGAAAACTTATCTTCTTGATGGCCGTGGAATGATCATGCCAGGCCTTGTGGGTGAATTTCGTGTCGGTGCTGACAGAGAGCACTTCGGCATTCAGCTTCTGGAACTCCTTGTAGTGAGCGGCCATTTCTTCCAGCTCTGTCGGACAGATGAACGTGAAGTCCGCCGGATAGAAGAAAAAGATCACCCACTTGCCCTTGAAGTCAGCGAGGTGCGCCTTGCGGAACGCCTCTTGGTGATAGATATCGACTTCGAAATCAGCGATCGGCTGGCCGATGACCGGCTGCGTATTCGAGGAGCAGGAACCTCCCCCGCAGCATGAATCCTGGTACATATTTTTGGTTGAAAAATTATTAAAGCGGTTCGCCGCTTTCCTATAATAGAGGCTCGGTATGTATGTGTCAAATGACCGCCTGCCAAGCGGAAAAACAGGCCCCATTTTCGTATTTTTTGTCAATTTCAACAATATATAGTGTGTTTGCTCATCTATGGGGCACAAGATAAAAAATGCGGAAATGCGAAAAGCATCCTCTGGCAAAGGAGGCCGAGACAGCCTGCGGGTGTCCGGATGGCGTTCGTATCAAACGAAGCGAGTGAAACGAAAGTTTCTTTCGTTTCACTGCCTACCGGCAGGCAGGCGAGCGCAGCGCCGGTGACATCGAGCCGATACCCGCTATTTTTTTGGCGGAAGCACTATCTGATTCTCGATGCTTCCGAGAGCGAACTTCGTTATGTTTCCGATGGTCGTATCGAGAATGCGCCGGAGCGCCTCTTCGCTATAGAATCCGATATGCGGCGTGAAGACGACATTGTCGCGGCTCAGGAGGTCGTGATTCTCCCTGATCTGTCTGGCCTGCGTCGGACCGCAATTCTCATGCAGGCACTGCTTTTCTTCCTTGATATGCTCCTCGCCTTCGAGGACGTCGAGCCCGGCACCGGAGAGAGTATGATCGTCGAGCGCCTCGATGAGAGCCTCATTCTCCACGATGCCGCCGCGCGCGGTGTTGATGAGCAGGCTGCCCCGCTTCATCTTCCTGATATTGTCCCTGTTGATGAGATGGTGCGTGTGCTCGCTGTAGGGGACGTGTATGGTCACGATGTCGGACTGCGCGAGCACTTCGTCGAGCGGCGCATACCGGAAGTGCAGTATTTCCGAGAGGAAAACATCGCGATGCACATCGCAGGCGATGACATGCATGCCGAATCCTTTGGCGATGCGGATGACGTGAAGTCCGATGTGCCCGGTGCCGATGACGCCGAGCGTCTTGTCCTTGAGATCGAACCCGATGAGGCCTTCGATGGAAAAGTTTTCTTTCAATCCGCGCGCGTAGGATTTGTGAACGTTGCGGGAGAGGGCGAGGATGAGAGCGAACGTGTGCTCGGCGACCGTGTTTTCTCCGTAATACGGGACGTTCAAGACGGCGATATTCCTTGCTTGGCAGGCGGCGACATCGATGTGGTCGAATCCGGTCGAGCGGGTCGCGATGCAACGTACCGTCCGCAGCCGGGCGAGAACCGCCGCATCGACGGCCGAATAGATGAATACGGAAATGATGTCGTACTCGGCCGCCTGTGACGCATTCTTTTCTGTCAGCGGTTCCGTGAAGAACAGGAGATCGTGTCCGCCGAGCACGCGTGAAAGATATTCTTTGTCGGAAGCGCTCGTTTCAAAAAAAGCGATTTTCATAATGACGATGCTGGTATTTATTACCAAACGAAGTGAGCGAAACGAAAGTTTACTTTCGTTTCCGATCCGCCAGCTGGCGGACGGTAAAATCGGGTTCAATACCCGTTATTTTTTTGCCGCACGCCTTGCTTTGCGGGGGAATACCATCTATTATACTCCAAAGTCCGGCTTTTCTGCCAGCGTATCATTCTCTAGCAATGTCCTATGCCGCCGATCGATGAAAAAATGAAACTTGAAGTTCCCCGCCGCCTCGTCGACAGGCGGCTGGATGTCGCGACGCTTGATCTGCTGCGGACGAAATTCCCTGAAAATGATTTTTCACGAGGCGGCATCGCCCGTCTGATACAGGCCGGCCGGATCCTCCTCAATGACGCACTCGCCGGAGCGGACGCCCTGGTGAAGCTGCATGACAGGGTCGAGGTTTTCTCGAGTGATCTCGCGACCGTCGTGCCGGAACTCCGGCCCGGGGAAAGCGGTATCGATATCCCCGTAGTATATGAGGACGACGCGATCGTGGCCGTACACAAGCCCGCCGGCATCCAGGTGCACCCTGCCGGGATTCGGGATGCCGGCACGGTAGCGCACTGGGTGGTCGCCAGATATCCGGAAGCGCGCGGTGTCGGCGAGGATGTCCTGCGCCCGGGGATCGTCCATCGCCTGGATCGCGAGACATCAGGCATCCTGGTCATCGCCAAAACAGCCCCGGCATTCGAGGCGCTCAAGAAACTTTTTCAGAATCGGGACATCGAAAAGAAATATATCGCGTTGGTATATGGCAATATGCCGGCACTGCAGGGCGAGATCAACAAGCCATTGATGCAGCGATCAGGGCAGCTGAAACGCTTCGTCGTGGAAACGCAGGCGGTGCCGGAGGCGGCGCGCGAGGCATTGACGCTGTACCGTGTCTTGGCACGGTATCAGGAGTTCGACCTCCTGGAAGTGACGCCGAAGACCGGACGTACGCATCAGATCCGCGCCCACCTCGCCTCTCTCGGGCATCCGATCGTCGGCGACAAGCTCTACGCTTTCAAACCGATGCGTCGCGGAGAGAAGCTGTTTTCGGCGCGTCAGATGCTGCACGCCCACAGCCTGCGTTTCAGGCTGTTTTCGAAAAAGCACGCTTTCGAGGCTCCCCTGCCGCAGGATTTTCGCGTCGTGCTCCGGAGTATTGACGAAACGCGCGAGGCGGGCTATGATGACGAGGCCTTGAAAAGCCTTTTATCAAAGTAACGAAGGGCGAGGTTTTTTCTTTTTATCCTAAGTAATGCTGCGTCTCATATGAACCAGAAACTCATTTCTTTCAATCTGAAGCAAAGAAAAGCGTCCGGCATCGCCGAACTGCAGGCTGGCGACGTCGTCAAGATCTCCCGCAAGATCAAGGAAGGCGGCAAGGAACGCTTGCAGGCTTTTCAGGGGACTGTCATCGCCATCAATGGCGGGCAGAGCTCTTCCAAGACGATCACCGTGCGCAAGATATCCTTCGGCGTCGGCGTCGAGCTCGTTTTGCCGCTCTCTTCGCCGCAGATCGAGAAGATCGAATTCGTGAAACGCACCCGCGCCCGCCGCGCCAAGCTGTACTATGTCCGCACCAAGTCCGGCAAGGATCTGAGCAAGAAGCTCAAGGAGATCGCCGTCAAGGGCGGCCTGGTAGAGGAAGTACCGGCAGAAGCAGAAGTCACAGGGGCAGTACAAGCAGCATCGGACACAACTGAAAAAACGGAGGCTTAGTTTTTCGGTCAAAAAGATTGGTATACGCAGCGTACTTGAGGTGTGCTGTGTTATATTGAAGCAGTGAGAATTAAGATAGTATAACAACTATAGGATGCGCGGGTGCTGTAATTGGTAGCCAGGCCAGCTTGAGGTGCTGGTGCCGCAAGGCGTGGAGGTTCAAGTCCTCTCCCGCGCACAGCATAATAGGGAGGGCGGTTAGCTCAGTTGGTAGAGCAGTGCGTTTACATCGCAATGGTCGCAGGTTCAAGTCCTGCACCGCCCACACTTTACATTGTCGCTCTATTGCTGCATTGTGAAGAGGGGTATTAAAAAAACGCCGAGGTAGCTCAGTGGTAGAGCAGAAGACTGAAAATCTTCGTGTCGGCAGTCCGATTCTGCCCCTCGGCACAAAACGTCTGTGAAGAGAAAATAAAAGAGAGGGGTTGAGGAAAGGCAAAGGCGTAAGTAGCGGGACCGTAGCTCAGGGGTTAGAGCGGTCGGCTCAAAAAGTTCATTCCAAATTGTGTTGTGGATTATGTAGTTCGGCATGACAGTTATTGCAGATGAGCAGGCACTTGCTTACTTCTTCATCAATTCGATACTGCTTTCGATTTGAAAGAGATCGCATATCAAGTTGAAATATCTTTTTCTGAGGATCAATGTGGTGAAAAGTCAAGGCAGCAAGATTCTTACGATAACCACAAACCGAACATTTTCCGCCAAGTTGTTCCACGAGCGCAAGTTTTCTCACCAGACCTCGAGCTTATTGGGATTGATATGACTGGTGGAGCTGGTTCTTACAAAGTGCCGAGCAAAAGACAGTCTGCCTACCAGACAGGTCTTTGTTACATATCACGCAAGTTATGTTTTTCTTCATAACCTAATAATAGCACAAACTGGGTGAATTGAGCAGGGCTGCCCGGAGAGCAATCTCCAGGTGATACTCTGTCAAATTCGGGGAAATCTAAACGGCGGATAAAGGAATGTTTGCCGCATGACAATCCCGAGCCAAGCCTCGATTTTTGAGGAAGGTGTAGAGACTAGACGGCAGACACCCATAGGTTTGGGTGAAGGGATAGTCCAGCTCACAAATTTGAAAAAAGTTGCGAAAGCAATAGTGAGAAGCATAACCGATTGGTCGTTGGTTCGATTCCAACCGGTCCCACAAAAAGCACCTTAAAAAAAGAGTTGATTTTTATAGAACCACTGTGTTATAATTATATTATAACTACAATGGTTTCATGAAAAAAGAGCTGAAACTCAAAGCAATTGAGCTTCGAAAGGAGAAAAAAAGTTATCGTGAGATTGCCGAATTACTACATGTTTCAAAAAGCACCGTTTCGTACTGGTTGTGCGATATAGACTGGTCACGGGAAATACAGGAGCAGTTAACCGAACGCACGAGACTTTTAAGCCAGAAAAGACTGGTCCATCTGAATGAACTCAAAAGAGTAAAATGGCAAAAAGTATATTTACGGGCAGAAGCTGAGGCTATATTCGAGTTTGAAAAATTCAAACAAAATCCACTTTTTGTCGCCGGCATCTGTCTTTATTGGGGGGAAGGAGATAGAAATTTCTTAAATGGTAAGGTTCGGTTAAGTAATGTCGATGAGCGCCTGCTATCAATTTTTAGAGTTTTTTTAGAGGGGATATGTAAGGTGGACAAGAAAAAAATCAGCGCATATATTTTGCTCTACCCTGATTTAGACAAAAAAACTTGTTTAAATTATTGGAGTAAAAGTATAGGAATAGAAAAAGAGAAGTTTTTTAAAACATCTGTGATTGAGGGGAGGCACAAGAAGAACCGCTTGGCCCACGGAGTGTGTTCCATCAATGTGAGCAGTAAGTATTTAAAAAAGAAAATTCTGGTCTGGATAGATTTATTTTCAAAACAGATCAAATAAAAAGCGGCTATCGTATATCGGTATTATGCCACCTTGCCAAGGTGGAAAGACGGGTTCGACTCCCGTTAGCCGCTCAGAGTATCAAAAACGGCCTTAAATTGGGTCGTTTTTGTTTTACCTAAAGCAAAACTGTCCAGTTCTAACCTAGGGTTTTCTAAGGTGATCATTTTTCGGCCGTCTTCGATGAGCTGGTACTGTTTTTTCAATTCAACAGTGACTTTTCCGTCCTTTAGGATAAAGTTCTTACCGAGCGCCTTGAGGATGTTGGTTTTTGTCTCATAGTCACCCGTCGTGAACTCGTGTCTAGCGTAAACAGCGAACTTAAACGTCTGTTCGGTAAGATCCATCCATTCGTCGGCTTGTTTGTCTAGATTCTCAAGTTGCTGTTGAATACCAGCCTTTTCTTTGATTAAGGCGGTCTTCTGACCTTTGAACTCCTCATCGCTGATTAGTTCCTTGTTCTGGTTAGTTGGAGAAATGTAGAGCTTGATAAGATTGTCAATCTTACTGGTACAGTCGTTGAGAGCTTTTTGTTGGTTTTTTACTACAATACCTCTATTAGCGGATTCGACCACATTTTCTCTGCTTAAGATCTCTAGAGCGAGGGTAAGGAAGCTTTGAGGAAGAGTGATTCTATCTAGAATCTCCAAGACTTGTTTGTTAATATCCTCGTGCGCTGCTGGCATCTGTCTGCATTTCACCTCTGTCTTTCGGTGAGTACAGTGATGGTAGATGTAAGACTGTAATTTCCCTTTTGACTTAATCATCTTGGTCTTTATCTCTGTGGTGATGTAACAACCACACTCTCCACAGCGAAGAAGTCCTCGGTAAGGTAGGTTTTTGTGTCTCGTCTGAGGTTTAGCTTTGACCCCTAATAGTCTCTGGACATGATCAAATTCCTCTGGCGTTACCATTACCTTATGCTGTCCTTGATACACCTTTCCACAAAACTCGAAACTCCCATAGTAAAAAGGATTGGTGAAAATCTTGTACCCATGTCTGTCACAGAGCTTTAACTCTCGGTTCTTCGAACTCGTCCGCAACCCCCATTCGTTATTAGCGATGTCGACGATTTTTGTGACAGAGTAGTTCCCAGTAAGCATGAAGTCCCACATCTTCCGAACCAAAGGGAACTTGTCATCGTCTACATGGATAATTTTACTCCCTTGCTCGCCACCCTTGTCGTTTTTGTAGCCGATAGGTGCTCGACCAGGCCGCCAACCCTTCTCTACCTTAGAAAGCATGCCGCGACTGACATCTCTCCCTAGATCGATGATGTATTGGTTCGCCATCCCAATCTCGACACTCATCATCATGACGTTGTCACCAGTCTTATACTCCCTTCCAGGGGTCTGGATGGATCGGAGATGTCCTTGTTGAAGAAGCCACTGAATCTCTCCTCCGTCGATAGGGTTTCTTGCGAGACGGTTAATTTTCCAACAGAGAATACCACTAGCCTTTCCTTTACGGATCTCGTCAAGCATTTTATTAAACTCTACTCTTCCCGGCGCTTTCGCTGATCTGTTTTCTTGGTAGACCCCTTTGATCTCAAGATGTAGTTGAGCAGCAAGTCCCTCGAGTGCTTTTCTTTGGTCTTCGATAGACTGAATTTGCCGATCTTCGGAGTCGGTCGACTTTCTGAGGTAAATTAGGTACTTTATTTTGTTTTCCATATACTCACGGAACTAAAAAGACAGTCCTGGTCGATCCAACTATCGAGGGATAATTGGGCAGGGCTGTCTTCTTAGGTATCAAAAACCCTCGGACATCGGTTGGATCGACGAGATCACTATATAGCGCTAGGATTTTTTGTACACTTTTCATAATCTTTCTTCCTGATTGGTTTGTAGATGAGCCGTAGCATATCGGCTAGGCTCTGAAGACAGTCCCGAGACTCTTCGAGAGAGATTTTCTGACCAGTTTCTTTCTCGAAGAGCGCTTGGAATGCGTGGAAGTCATTCTCGATCATAGAAACCTAAGGTTTCCTTGATCTGGTAAAGAGGTATACCTATATAGGTATCACCCGTTCACCGAATCAGTTTTACTCCCCGCTTCTCGATCACCTAGTTTCAAGAAACACAGCTTTGTATTTCCTTTCCCCTTTCTTTCCTCGACTATACCCTCTCGGATCAATTCTTTGAGAGCGGAAAAGATATTCTTACTCCCGATTGCCGAAGACCCCGTAATCTTCTGAACAATCTGTGTTTTACTCATACCAGAAGAGTCCCCTTCAAGGAGTTCAAGAATGGCGACCCTTGCCTCTTCTTTTCTTTTGACTCCAGAAGTGGATTCACCGATATATTCAAACCATGTCCGATCCTCATCTTTGTGGACTCGGATTTCAAACGGCTTAATTTCTACCTCATCCCGACTCTTTGTGTTCTCCAACATCAGTTGGAATACGTCATCCTTATCTCGGGAAAGAGCCAAATGACAATCAACCGCTGCGAGGATATCCGAAGAACCACGCATACGGCTTCCAGGGGATGATGGACCCGAAGCTCCCTCTTTTCTCTCGTGATGAGTGATAATTAGGGATCGACCGCTTTTACAGATGGTTCTGAGTGAGCGAAATACTCCCGCCATTTTCGTAGCAACATTCTCATCTGATCGGTTGATTCGCACTAGTGAGTCAATGAAAACGGTATCGATTAAGTGTTCGTCGCAAATCTCAATGAGACCTTCCATCATGTGATCTTGTGTTGCTACGAACTCCTCTTGGGAGAGGAAATAGATCGGTAGATCGTTCGGCGCTCCCAATGCTTTGAGCCGCTTCTGGATGATTCGCTGATGATTCTCTTCGTCGACGATAAGAACTCTCCCTAGCTGAGTCCCGAAGTGTCCAAGGAATGATTTTCCTTGAGCGATGTCGAGTGCCATTTGTAATACCAACCAGGTCTTGTAGGATGCTGGCGGTGCTGAGATGATGGTTATTCCTTCCGAAGGAATTAACTCATTGATTCTCCACTGAGTGGGGGGAAAATCAATTCCCATAAGACTTCGAAAGTGGATGAGTTTAATGTTCTCCTTCCACTTCGCAACTGACTTCTTTTTGCCTTCCTCGGCAAGCTTTTTAAAGCTGTACATCGTTATGATGTTAGCGGATTAAACTCTTCCGCTAGCCTTTTTAGTTTCTAGAAAACAAAAAGAGGCCAACGGAATAAAGGAAACGTCGGGCGCTCTCATGTAGGAGTCAGCCCTCTAGCCGTTCTGGCTAGTAGGAGTTTCAATTATAACCGCTAACCTCTGTAGGTGGACTATGACGGGAGCCTTTAAGCTCTAAGAGTCCTATAGTGAGGGTGTTATCAGGCGGAGTTTGTGGGAAACTATATACAAAGAATACTCCTAATTTTGGAAGTGTCAAGAGTCATAATACGCTGTCCTTGCTGTTAGATTTCGTATCGTTACTAGTAAGGCGTTCAGCAAACTCCGCCTCCTCCTCTTCTATCTCATCTGAAAACAGTGATTCAAGAGCCTCGGTGTCTTTTAAGTTATCCATGTTGGGAACATCTTTCTTTTCTAGGTATCTGCTCGAAACTTTACTCCATATATAGACGACCAAAATTGCTAGTGCGATTGGGGAAAATGGTTCATCTGAACCAAGGACTACAGCGGAAACAATTACAACTGCCAAGAAAAGAAATACTTTTTTGAGGATCCTAAACACTCTTCTGATAGGAGATGCTGGATTGTTGATTGAACCAGTTTTGGAAATTCCTTTTTTGAAAAGTCCAACTAAAGAGTTGGCTATCCAGAAAACCAAAGCTACGATACCCAGTGCATTTACGATACTACCTATTGCAGAGATATTCATATTCTGACTCGTGGACATTAGGTAACCGACTGTTGTCCCTATGATTCCTATCAAAACGGCTGTTTTACCGCTCACTTCTTTTGTAAACATATTTGTATATTTAGGGGTGAAAATCTAAATCGTCAGAGACATATTGACGTCGATTAACGCCGTTCTCTTTTATTTCTTGCTTGAGTTCTCCCTCTAAGCCATCTAATCTTTGAAGAACTTTTGTCAGTAGTTTTTCAATGTGTGCGAGAGCCAAGCCGGCAAATATAACAATACCCCAAAATGTAACATCCATATTATTGAAATTAAGGATAAAAAAAGGCAACCCTACTGGTTGCAACACCCAACTAGACAGATTGTGCTAATTGTTTGTAGGATTGCCATTTTTAAGCGCAATCCTACCGCCATATTAAGCGTGTCTAGTTTGTCGAGTGTTGCATAGCCAAAATAGCATTTTTCGCTCGAAAAATACAGTTTTTATAGTTGGAAAACTGGAAAAGAACCAGTTTTAGAATGGACTTTGGCCCTTCCTAGGCACTTGATATCTTGAAAGATCAATCAAGTTTACCAACTGAATAACAATCAAGTTAATCAAGTTCTAATCCTTTGATTTATTGAAAATCAATCAATTCTACTAACTGAAAAACTGAAAAAAGAATCAGTTTTACAATAGCTAGGGCAAAGTTTGATGTTTATTCATTCCCAGAGATGCCAGAAGTACCTAAATGATATTCTATATACCTTTTTCATTCTGTGAGCCCTAGGATATGACAGAATCATTCGAGGAGTGGCTTATACCAAGGATAAAGCTGAGAAAATGATGAATTAGCCAGTCTTGGCCCTCTGAAGCCATAAAAAGATAAACTCTCTGGTAACCAAAACTCTATAAAAATGTTAGAATACATTTTATGGAATACAGTAACGACTTTCATATCCAATACCAAGGAAAGAAAAGCCTCCAGGAAATTCTCCAGGGGGTAAGTTTTAAAAAGCCTTCCGTTGCAGGAGAGTATAATAATCGTCTTTTCCAACAAGGTAGTTTTCTTAATAAGCTATTTTGGGGTGAGAACCTAGAAGCGCTGAAATACCTCCTAGAAGTTGAAAACTTAAAAGGAAAGATTAAGTTAATTTATATCGATCCCCCGTTTTCAACTAAGCAGTCATTTAAGAACTCCGATGATGATCACGCGTATGACGATCTCCTATCTGGGGCAGAGTATCTAGAGTTTATTCGAGAAAGATTGTTGTTGTTAAAAGAACTCCTTTCTCGTGAAGGATCTATTTATGTTCACTTAGATGGAAAGATGGCATTCCCGATTAAGTTACTGATGGATGAGATTTTTGGTCAAAAAAACTTTAGGAATTGGATTACCCGAAAAAAATCGAGTTACAAAAATTCTACCAGCAAGAAGTATGGGAACATACAAGACTTTATCCTTTTCTACTCTGTATCTGATAAATATACTTGGAACAAGCCTTATCAAAAAAACGGAACAACCTATAGCTTTGAGGAAAGATTTCCAAAAATTGAAGCTGAAACAGGTCGCCGGTATGCTCTCGTTCCAATTCATGCTCAAGGTATACGAAATGGTGAGACGGGAACGGAGTGGAAAGGATCGCTTCCTCCTAAAGGAAAACATTGGCAATTAAAACCTTCTAAGTTGGACGACTTAGAAAGACGCGGTGAGATTCATTGGTCAAAAACTGGAAACCCTAGAAGAAAGATTTATGCAGACCAAGACAAAGGAGTTATTGCTCAAGATATCTGGGTAGATTTTCCAGATGCTATAAATCAAAACACTGTTATTACTGGATATCCTACTGAAAAAAATCCCGACCTATTAAAGCGCATTATTTCCACGTCATCAAATCAGGGTGATATTGTATTAGATTGTTTTTGCGGGTCAGGGACTACGGTGTCTGTCGCCGACCAATTAGGAAGAAGCTGGATCGGGATAGACAGCGGTAAGGTTGCGATTGATACAACAACAAAACGATTAAGCGGTAAAATAAAAAGAGATCCCCACTACGAAGAGCCCTCTTCTTTCTCTGTCTATAAGTTTTAGGATTCTATCCACTTACCAGTGAGTCTTTCCTCTAACATTTTCCCAGTAATTACCATAACCTTCCCCTTGCTTCGCGTTTCTAGCTCTCCATAATCTGACCACATTGAGCCAAGTAGTAATCCTGGCCCTTCATTCAAAAAAAGTATCTTGAGGTCTTTATTGAATTTTTTTGAGTAACTTAAGATGTCTGTAACATTATCACTATATCCTTTGATTCGATCATCTTCTTGAGCTCCGCCTCTATCCGAATCGTACCGAGCGAAACCGATAATGAGTGGTTCATTTTCCCTGCTCCAGATTACAAAGTCAGCTGGAGTACGCTTAGGATAACCTTTTAAAATAGAATCTAGAATAATGTCTTTTCCCGCTCCTGTTGGTCCGGAGATTCTATAACCTGCTTTTGATTCGTCTGTGACAGGGAATTTTGCCTCAAACCACTCAAAAAACATTCCTGTTAGTGAGTAACCCTTCTTCCCTCGATCTTTGTATTCGTAAAGAATAGCTATCAGTGCCTCATCGTTATCCTTTCGTTGGTTGAGAATCTTTTGGACTTCTTTTATATCTCTAAACTTACCACCAAAGTATTCAATGATTTTTGATTCTTTCCCTTTTACTTTTAACATCTCCACTGAAGTTTCTGGCGAGGTATACTTCCTAAAGATTCTCATGAGTTGAATACGAGAATTTCCTGGCTCGGTATTTATTTTCGTAAAAAATTCAACGGAACTTGTTGATTCAAGAGCTAATTCTCGAAATCTCTTAATTACAGGTTTATAAAATACCCTGGCCTGATCCAGATAGTCAGGAAAGTATTCTCCTTCGAGAGAAGTTATCCATTTGTAGTTCTCCTCTTTGTAATCTAAAAATGATTTCATAACCAAGAGTTTAAAGCTTCAAGGTAGAATATCAGTATAAGTCTCGCGTGGCAAGAGTAGAGTCAAACCAAAACCACCTATGCGGGTGGTCTCGGATCCGTTCTATGAAATTGTATCTATCTCTTCTTGAGGTCAGCGCATTCTTGGCAGAGCGGTTTTCCGCCGGTGCCTTGGCGCAGATTTTCCCTCTCGATGTTGTTACCCGTATTGCACTCCGTATTGTTGTGGTGCACAGACCGCAAAATGGAGTGCCATGCTGCTCTTATCATACTCTTAGTGTCGAGTTCTACATGTGGATTACTCAAGACAGAGGAAGTTCGACCGTTACTTCTTGTTTTGATAAAATCAGTATAGCAGATTGATAAGTCTTGTCAAGTCGCTTTGAAAAAGCTATAATTTCAATATGAAAAACGAGGAGGATAAAAACGCTCAAATAGGGGCAAAAATACGTGAAGCGAGGGATGTCCAAGGGATTTCCCAGCTAGGGCTTGCCCAAGCTCTTGGGTATGAGTCTGCTACCGCAATCTCGCTCATTGAGTCAGGAAGTCGAAAACTGAGAGTGGAGGATTTGGAGAAAATATCCGAGGCTTTGCATAGAGACATCAAGTTTTTTTTGGGTCAAGAAGAGAAGGCTCCAGATGTGAAGTTTGCTCTCAGAGCTGACAAAGATCTAACTAAAAAAGATGTGGACAGCATCCTTGATTTCATTGAATTTGCTAAGAAGAAAAGGAATGGAGGAAATACCTAGCACTCCACAAAAAGGAGCCGCCCGTAATTTAGCCAGAAAGTTGATTAAGGATGCGAAGATTAAAGATTTGCCAGTATCCCTTCAAAAGGTACTGGATTTTTTAAAGACAAAAAGTGATTTGCAAGTATTCGGATACAGTTTTGGGGAAAAAGTATCGGGAATGCTAGTAATGATTGGCGATGAAGCTACGATTGGGTTTAACAAGGATCAGCATTGGCATAGAAGAAGATTTACAATTTCTCATGAAATTGGACATCTTTTAATGGGTCACACATGCAATCCAGCCGACAAGAGTGATCCAAAGGAAATTGAATCTAATCAATTTGCTGCAGAACTGTTGATGCCTCTGGTTTTTCTCAAGAGAGACTTTAAGCAGTCTGAGGACCTAGATATTTTGGGAAAGAGATACGCTGTTAGTAAACATGCCCTAACTTTGCACTTGATGGATTGTAGATTAATCTGAATCTCTTTTTATGAAGGCATTCTATTTTATCGGTGCTTCTGGCGTAGGGAAAAGTACCTTATGCAGCGAATTATCAAAAGACAGATCTACAAATACCGTCTTTGAAGAACTCGATAGATTTTACTTGGAGTATAAGTCAGGAAACATAAGTCGCGATGAAGCAAAGGATAAAACTGAAAAAAGGGTAGCAGAGATCGAGAAGTTAATTGATAACGGGATTTACCTTGTCGATGTTGGTTCTTTTGCCCAAAAACTAGATCTTAGGGTTTGGAGAAAAAGGAGCAATCAGTTAATATATATTAAAAATGATATTAACTTTTGTTACGCTAACTACCATAATCGAGTTGGTGTAAGAATGGATTTTGAAAAATGGGAAAAGTCTGAGTTTAGTTCTGAGCGTAGAGAATTATACTCACTAGCCGAGCACACAGTAGATGGCACGGGACTAGACATCCTAACTACTAAACAAAAGGTTTTGGAAATTATAAGTAAAGTTCAGAGCTCTACGGCTTAAGCTAGCAAGTCGTAAATTCAGTCCTAACGGAATGTACTAGCCAGCTCTAGTAAAGCAAAAAAGAATGACCGTGCGTTATTCTTTTTTGCT
>JBBTWT010000009.1:0-15485 GCA_038078615.1 Patescibacteria group bacterium
TAACTGTTCACTGCTATCTGTTGATTGTCTACGGGTTGGACAGATACGGAAAAATACTGTAGAATGAGGCAATTGTTATTCAATAATCGCTAATAACTTAACCATAAAATTATGGATGCAGAATCAGCAAAAATGCTCGGTGCGGCTCTCGCCATCGGTCTCGGAGCCATCGGACCGGGCGCAGGGATGGGTATTTTGTTCAGCAAGGCGCTCGAAGCCATCGGACGCAATCCGGAAGCGCAGGGGAAGATTCAGCTGACGATGTTTCTCGGTATCGCTTTTACCGAGGCCATCGCTATCTATGCGCTGGTCATTTCCTTGATGATTCTTTTCTCATAAAGTATCGTGATTCTTGATTCATAATTCTTGATTCCTCTTCGAAAATGGAAGCTTTGGCGAATCTTGGCATTGATTGGAAACTTCTTCTGGCGCAAGCGATCAATTTTCTCGTGCTTTTGTTCATACTGCGTCGTTTTGCTTACAAGCCGATGCTGGATTTTCTCGAAAAACGGAGTGTCCGTATCGAACAGGGGCTGAAAGACGCGGAAGCGGCCCAACAGAAGCTCGCGGAAATGGAAGCGAAAGAGAAAGAAACGCTGTCTGTTGCCCGCAGTGAAGCGCGCGCCATCGTGGATGCCGCCGAAGCGTCAGCCAAGAAGCGCGATGTCGAGCGTCTCGCGGAGACGGAGACGAAAACGAAGCGTTTTCTCGAGGATGCGCGCGTGAAGATCGATGAGGAAAAACAGAAAATCCTTGCCGAGGCGAGGAAGGAAATCGCCGAAGTCGTCACGCTCTCCGTGGAAAAAATCCTACGAGAGAAAGTGGATGAAAAACCGGACAAGAGGATTATTGAAATGCATATACGGTAATGAGACCGACGGCATCACAATACGCGCAAGCACTCGAAGAGCTCGTAGCAGACACGGCGTCGGCCAAAGTGCCTGCCATCGTTGAAAACCTTTTTGGATTTTTGAGGCGTCGCGGCGAGAGAGCCAAACTTGAAGCGATCGTGCAGCGTCTGGAAAAGATCGAGATGGAAAAACGAGGGCAACTTGCGGTGACGGTGACGACGGCGCATGCGCCGGCGAAAGCTGTGAAAGAGAAACTGATCAGTCGGGCGGAGAAGCTGTTTCCGGGCAAGCGGATTGATATGCGATATGAGGTGGATGCGGATATGGTCGGTGGCGCGCGTTTCCGGACGGATGAAGTGTCCTATGACGCGACACTGGCGACAGAGCTCAAGAGCTTGAAAACCGCGTTGATGAAATAGGTTGTTAGTTATAAGTCACAAGTTTACCAGACATACATTATGAGCAATCCTCTCATCCAAGAATTGAAAAAGCGCATCGTGGAGTTCCATCACGAACCGAAGGCGGAAGCGATCGGTACGGTGCTAGAAGTCGGGGACGGTGTGGCACGCGTTTCCGGACTTTCCGAGGTGATGGCATCCGAGATGGTGGAGTTCGAAAACGGGACGCTGGGTGTGGCGCTCAATCTTGAGGAGGGGGAGGCAGGTATCATGCTGCTCGGAGAGACGGACGACATCCGGGAAGGAACGATCGTCAAAAGCACGGGGAAGATTCTCTCGGTGCCTGTCGGTGAAGGCGTTATCGGCCGGGTTTTGTCGCCGCTTGGACTGCCGCTTGATGGCAAGGGGGACATCGCGGCGAAGGCATACTATCCTGTGGAAAAAATCGCTCCGGGTGTCATCACGCGCCAGTCCGTGAACCAGCCGATCCAGACGGGTATCAAGGCTATTGACGCGCTCATCCCGATCGGCCGCGGCCAGCGCGAGCTCATCATCGGCGATCGTCAGACAGGCAAAACCGCGATCGCCATTGACACGATCATCAATCAGAAGCCTGCCCGCAATGCTGCACATAGCGCTGCAGGCGGGGGTCAGGATATCATCTGCATCTATGTGGCTATCGGCCAGAAAGAGTCAAAAGTCGCCCGCATCGTCGCCGAACTTACCAAAGCAGGAGCGATGGAGTACACGACCGTGGTCGTCGCGGGTGCGTCCGACCCTGCTGCGCTCTCCTTCATCGCCCCGTATGCCGGCTGCGCTCTCGGAGAATATTTCATGGACCAGGGCAAGGACGTGCTCGTGATCTATGATGACCTCTCCAAACACGCGGTCGCCTATCGTCAGATCTCGCTCATTCTCCGACGACCGCCGGGCCGCGAAGCCTATCCGGGCGACGTGTTCTACGTGCATTCGCGGCTCCTTGAACGCAGCGCGAAGCTCAACAAAGAAAACGGCGGCGGATCGCTTACCGCGCTTCCCATCATCGAGACACAGGCAGGCGACGTGTCGGCCTACATTCCGACCAATGTCATCTCCATCACCGACGGACAAATTTACCTTGAATCAGATCTTTTCTACAAAGGCATCCGTCCGGCCCTCAACGTCGGTCTCTCGGTGTCGCGCGTCGGTTCGGCGGCGCAGATCAAGGCGATGAAACAGGTGGCTGGAACGCTCCGCCTCGATCTCGCACAATTCCGCGAACTCGAAGCGTTCGCGCAGTTCGGATCGGATCTCGACGAAAAAACGCGCTCACTCATCGAACGTGGACGGCGTGCCGTCGAAATGCTCAAACAGCCGCAGTACGCGCCGCTCGCAGTGGAGCAGGAGGTCGCGGTACTCTACGCGCTCACGCGCGGGTATGTGGATGACATCGCCGTGGAGCACGTCGGCCGCTTCGAACACGAACTGCTCGCCTATCTCGCCAGTGACGGGCAAGAAGCGCTTGACGGTATCCGCGAAGAGAAAGCGATTACGGAGGAGGGAGAGAAACTGATGAAAAAGCATATTGAGATGTTTAAGAAAAGTTTTTCACTTTAATAATCAATAACCAAAATCCAAGATACAAGGAAATCCCAATGACCAATCATAGAATAACCAAAGAGTCCGGTTTGGTGATTGGAAATTGATGATTGATTATTCCTTGGTGATTGGAGCTTGGCGATTGGTAATTGCGAAGCGGTTATGGCCAGCGCACGAGACATCAGGAGACGCATCAAAGGAGTCAAATCCACCGGGAAAATCACCCGGGCCATGGAGATGATTTCTGCCGTCAAGATGCGCAAGGCGGTGCAATCGGTCGTGGCGATCCGTCCGTATGCCAAGAGTGCCATCGAGCTTCTGCATCAGCTGAATGTCGCGACCAAAGGGGACAGTCATCCGCTCCTCACCGAACGGCCGGTGAAGAGGGCGCTCTATGTGGTGATTGCCAGCAATCGCGGGCTCTGCGGCGCGTTCAATACCCAGATAGCCAAGCGCCTGCGCGCCACGCTCAAGGAAGACACGGGGCGGGAACAGAGCTTCATCACTATCGGAAAAAAAGGAGATATGGCCGTACGCCGCATCGGTGGGAATATCATCGCGTCGTTCCCCGATGTACTCGCTGCCCCGACCGCCGAGAGTATGCGCCCGATTGCGAAGATCATTATTGATGAATTCGAATCAAGGCGTGTCGATCGCGTCGTGATGGTGTATACGGATTATATCTCGGTGCTGGTGCAGGCGGTGAAAGTGCGCGGGTTGCTTCCGGTGACGCTCAAAGACACCAAGAAGGCGCTCAATGAGATGAAAAAAGGCGTCGCGCAGGAAGACCGATATCTCCAGGCGGAGTACGTGATCGAACCGTCGCCGAAAAAAGTGTTGTGGAAAATGATCCCGCGGTTGATTGAGATGGAACTCTATCACGCGGTACTCGAGTCGAATGCCTCGCAGGAAGCGGCGCGGATGGTAGCGATGCAGAATGCGACCGATGCCGCCAAGGATATGGTGTCCGATCTGACGCTTGCCTACAATCAGCTCCGCCAGGCGAAGATCACGCAGGAGATCGCGGAGTTGTCGGCAGGCATGGCCGCGGTATCACGCTAGTGATACCCTGAGCTTGTCGAAGGGTACAGCGCTAACGCATTGATTTTCGAGTCAAAGATATGCCGAAAAAAGTTGTGAAAAATCTAACACCGATTCCAAGTGGGCGTATCGAGCAACGGATTTTTTGGTTGCGCGGAGAGAAGGTGATGCTGGATTTTGATTTGGCGGAATTGTATGAGGTGGAAACGAAGATGCTGAAGCGTGCGGTAAGGAGAAATGCCGAGCGATTTCCAAGGGATTTTATGTTTGTATTGACTGAACAGGAGTGGGAAGTTTTGAGGTGCCAAATTGGCACCTCAAAAAGAGGAGGAACGCAGTATCGGTCATTTGCTTTTACTGAACCAGGTGTGGCGATGTTGTCGAGTGTCTTGAAAAGCAAGCGCGCCGTGGCGGTGAATATCCAGATTGTTCGGACATTTATCCAGTTGCGAAAAATGCTTATGACCCATGAAGCATTGCGGAAAAAGATAGAGATGATGGAACGGAAGTATGACAAGCGATTCAAGGCGGTGTTCGACGTCTTACGGCAGCTTTTGAGAGACGATGCCGGACCACAGATGAAGATCGGGTTTGCGGAGAAGAAAAAATAGTATTTTGTATCTCGTATTTCGTATCGTGCATGATACCTGATACGAGATACCTGATACCGAATCTGGGTCAAATGTAATTAATCAAGATTTTCCCTTAATCAAGCACAAATATGGGTACGAAAGGTAAAATTATCCAGGTGATCGGGCCGGTGGTGGATGTGGAATTTCCGTCAGGAGGCGGACAGGTTTCGGTATTGCCAAAGATTTATGACGCGCTCGAAGTGAAAATCACGGACGGGGTGTTGGTTGCGGAAGTGCATCAGCATCTCGGGGGTAATCGCGTGCGGGCGGTGGCGATGGGGACGACGGACGGTGTGCGCCGCGGGATGGAAGTGACAGCGACGGGCGCTCCGATTTCCGTTCCGGTCGGCAAGGCGGTCTTGGGACGGATGTTCAATGTGCTCGGTGAAGTGATCGATGGCCGCGCCGACAACCCGGAGGGTAGTCAGGCGGGTAGACTCGCAACTGCACCACGAAAATCTATCCATAGAACCGCGCCGGCGTTCGATGAACAGTCCACGAAAGCGGAAGTCTTCGAAACCGGCATCAAGTCGATCGATCTCATCTGCCCATTCATGAAAGGCGGCAAGGTGGGACTCTTCGGTGGCGCCGGTGTCGGCAAGACGGTGGTTATCCAGGAATTGATCAGAAACATCGCTTCCGAGCACGGAGGATATTCGGTATTCGCCGGCGTGGGCGAACGGACGCGCGAGGGCAACGACCTCTATCATGAGATGAAAGAATCCGGCGTACTCGACAAAACGGCACTCGTGTTCGGCCAGATGAACGAACCGCCAGGCTCGCGCCAGCGCGTGGCGCTCTCCGCGCTCACGATGGCGGAATCATTCCGTGACGACGAGGGCAAGGATGTCTTGTTCTTCATCGACAACATTTTCCGCTTCACGCAGGCAGGATCCGAAGTATCGGCACTCCTCGGCCGCATTCCGAGCGCGGTGGGGTATCAGCCGACGCTTGCCGAGGAAATGGGCGGACTGCAGGAACGCATCACTTCGACGAAGAAGGGTTCCATCACGTCCGTGCAGGCAGTCTATGTGCCGGCAGATGACCTTACCGATCCGGCGCCGGCGACCACGTTCGCGCACCTCGACTCGACGGTCGTGCTCTCGCGCGCCCTGTCGGAACTCGGCATCTATCCGGCGGTCGACCCGCTTGACTCGAACTCGACCATTCTCGATCCGCAAATCATCGGAGAACGCCACTACACTGTGGCGCGCGGCGTGCAGAAAGTGCTCCAGCGGTATAAGGATCTCCAGGACATCATCGCGATTCTCGGTATGGAGGAACTTTCCGATGAGGACAAACTGACGGTGGCGCGCGCCCGCAAGATCCAGAAGTATCTCTCGCAGCCGTTTTTCGTGGCGGAACAATTCACCGGAAGCAAGGGCAAGTACGTGAAGCTCGAGGACACCATCGCCGGTTTCGAAAAGATCCTCTCCGGAGAACTCGACGATATCGCCGAGCAGGCGTTCTATATGAAAGGCTCCATTGAGGAGGTTTTGGCGGAAAGAGGAAAATAGCTGAAACAATTTCCAATTTTCAATAAATTTTCAATTGTACAATGAAGCATTGAAAATTAAGACCTTGGAAATTCAATGAAAATTGGCTATTGATAATTGAAAATTATGGGATCAATAAAATTCAAAATAGTCACTCCCGAAAGGACAGTCGTGGAGGAGGAGATATATCAGGCGACGCTCCCCGTCGTTGGCGGCGAAGTGACGATCCTGCCGCATCATATCCCCTACATCGGCGCCATCAAGGCGGGAGAGATCGTACTGCGGCACGCTCCTCACGGCGAGGAGATGAGTCTCGCGACGTCGGGCGGCTTCGCGGAGTTTCATGACGATACGCTGGTGATCCTGGCGGATACGGCCGAGCGCGCCGAGGAGATCGATCTCGCCCGGGCGGAAGAGGCGCGCCGTCGCGCGGAAGAATTGAAAAAGGAGCAGCTGCATGTGGGAGATGAGGAATATGCCCGTACGGCGGCGCTCATCGAGAAGGAATTCGCCCGTGTCCGGGTGGCGCGCAAGCATCACAGCCGTCGCGGCATCTCTCTCGGCAACGGCTCCCTGTGACCGGGTTTGACCCAGCACCTTTTGAGGGTTGCCTCTTTTGTTATGTTGGCCACAGAAACCCGATGTATGTTTTTGGAATACAGGTGTTGCGTATGGATGTCTCGACACTTGCTTGACCCTCAAAAGGTGCTGGATTTGATATTTTCCGATTGTGTGGTACAATGAAAACATCTCAAATGGGTTATTGTTTTGATAATTTTCGAGTATGGAAGAAAATTTGCAACAGAAGACGGTATGCGTCGTGGATGATGACAAGGATATTCTGGATATTTACAGTACGAAATTCAAGCGTGAAGGATTTGCGGTGGTGATAGCGAGGGATGGCGAGGAAGGGTTACTCGTGATCAAGAGAGAGCGGCCGGACGTCATCCTGCTCGATATCCAGATGCCGATGTTGGATGGTATAGGTGTGCTCAAGGTGCTCAAAAGCGATCCGGATCTCGCAAAAATCCCGGTCGTCGTATTGAGCAACATCGATAGTGAGGAGATGTTTCATACGATAAGCGAGCTTGGCGCGGCGCAGTACTATCTCGTGAAAGCATTGGCTGATCCGCAGAAAGTGGTGGATGTCACGTTGGAAGCCTTGGCTGGTCACCAGGAATGATATCGTGAGGATCGCACCAGATGACTTTTTGTGGGACAGGCTCTGCAAGGCCTGTTTTTTTCTTGAAAAAAAGCCATATTCAAGGTACAGTAGGAAGGTGATTCGTGATTTCAGGCATATGAAAAAGGCGTACAATCCGAAAGCGATCGAGGCGAAATGGCAGAAGGAATGGGAGAAAAGCGGCGTGTATCGGCAGTATGCACGCAAGGAGAAATACTATGTTCTCGATATGTTCCCGTATCCGTCGGGAGCGGGGCTCCATGTCGGTCATCCGCGCGGCTATATCGCGACCGATGTGGTGGCGCGTTTCAAGCAGCTCTCAGGCTATGGCGTGCTCCATCCGATGGGCTGGGATGCGTTCGGATTGCCGGCGGAGCAGTTCGCGCTGAAAAACAAGATACATCCGGAAGTGTCGGTGAAGAAAAATATCGCGACGTTCAAAAAACAATTGCGGAATATCGGCTTCACCTATGACTGGGAGCGCGAGATCAATACCACCGACCCGGCATATTATAAATGGACGCAGTGGATATTTCTCCGGTTGTGGAAAAAAGGACTGGTGTATGAATCGCACGACCCGATCAACTGGTGTCCATCCTGCAAGACGGGGTTGGCGAATGAAGACCTCGACAACGGTCGCTGTGAGCGCTGTGAAAGCGTAGTGGAAAAACGCCCTCTTCGCCAGTGGGTGCTCCGTATGACGAGGTATGCCGATCGGCTGCTTCGCGATCTCGATACGCAAAAATTGGAGTGGGCTGAATCGATCAAAGAGCAGCAGCGCAACTGGATCGGACGTTCTGAGGGAGCGGAAGTCATTTTCTATATCGCCGATACGGAAGAGGAGATCCGCGTGTATACGACACGGATAGATACGATTTTCAGCGGTACGTATGTGATAGTGGCGCCGGAACACCCTTTAGTAGCGAAGCTACTCAATTTCCAATTTCCAACCCGCCTGCCGGACGGGCAGGTTTCCAATTTCCAAAACAAAAATGAAGTAAAACAATATATTGCTGCGGCAAAGAAGAAGACTGACTTGGAACGGACTGACCTCAATAGAGAGAAAACGGGAGTCGAACTGAAAGGGATTTCCGTGATCAATCCGGCGACAATGGAAAAAATACCGGTGTGGGTAGCGGATTTCGTCCTGGGACAGTATGGCACTGGCGCCGTTTTCGCCGATGCGCACGACAGGCGCGATTTCGATATGGCCAAGAAATACGGCATTCCCTTGAAGGTATCCATCAGGCCTGCGGGCGACGAGGGATTGTGGGACAAAGTGGAACGACTGGAAGAATGTTTCGAAGGAGAGGGAACTTTGGTGCATTCCGCCCAATTCGATGGCCTGACCTCTGCTGAAGCGCGGCCGAAAATAATTGATTGGCTCGCGAAACAGGGCTTGGCGAAGAAAAAAGTGAATTACAAGATGCGCGATTGGACGTTCTCCCGTCAGCGGTATTGGGGGGAGCCGATTCCGCTTATTCATTGTGATCCGCCAGCTGGCGGATGCGGGGTTGTCGCCGTTCTTGAAAAAGATTTACCGGTGAAGCTGCCGCAAGTAAAATCATATCAGCCGACCGATAGCGGTGAGTCGCCACTGGCTGACATAGCGAAGTGGGTGAATGTGAAATGCCCGAAGTGCAAAGGGAGCGCGAAACGTGAGACGAACACGATGCCGCAGTGGGCGGGTTCATGCTGGTACTATCTGCGTTTCATCGATCCGCAGAATACGAAAGCGCTCGTCGACAGGAAGCAAGAGAAGAAAATGATGCCGGTGGATGTCTATGTCGGCGGGACGGAACACGCGACGCGTCACCTGCTCTACGCGAGATTTTGGCACAAGTTTTTGTATGATATCAAGGCAGTTTCAGAAAAAGAACCGTTCAAAAGGCTCGTGAATCAGGGGCTGATCATGGCTGCAGACGGGCGGAAAATGTCGAAGCGTTGGGGGAATGTCGTCAATCCCGACGATATGATCGCTGAGTTCGGCGCAGACGCATTCCGCGTGTACGAGATGTTTATGGGGCCGTTCACGCAATCGATCGCATGGAATACGGATGGCGTGGTAGGGACACGCAGATTCCTAGAGAAAGTGTGGAGATTGCAAAGTAAACTTATAACGAACAACGAACAACGAACGAAAGAAAACAAAAGTCTTGAATCCTTGCTTCACAAAACCATAAAAAAAGTGACGGAGGATATCGAGGAATTCAAATTCAATACTGCGATCAGCGCGATGATGATCCTGGTGAATCAGTTGGAAAAGGAGAAAGAAGTTTCCTCGATTCTCTATTCTCGATTCTTGATTCTTCTTTCCCCGTTTGCGCCGCATATCGCGGAAGAATTATGGCGGAGCTTGGGGGAAAAAAAATCCATCTTTCTCGCAAAGTGGCCGAAATGGAATCCGAAACTGCTGGTGAGCGAGACGGCGAATGTGGCTGTCCAGATAAACGGCAAGCTGCGCGCCGTGCTCGTCGTGGAAACAGGCAGCGATGAAGAGACGGTGAAAACGATGGCGTTCGCCAATCCGAAAGTGATGGCGCATATCGAAGGGAAAGAGATCCGCAAAGTGATCTATGTCCGGGACAAGATCCTGAATATCGTAGCGGTATAACATATGCAAGCAGTGATATTGGCGGCGGGCAGAGGGGTGCGGATGGGGGAATTGACGGAAAACCGCCCAAAGCCGATGCTTTTGATCGGAGGAAAACCGAAATTGGAATATTCTCTGCGGATGCTCCCGGATGTCGTGACAGAAGTCATACTCGTCGTGGGGTATCGAAGCGATATGATCCGGGAACATTTCGGCACGGAGTTTGATGGAAGATCTATCCGTTACGCGGAGCAGTCAGAGCTCAATGGATCAGGTGGCGCGATACATCTGACGAAGGATATGGTGGAAGGAAAATTTCTCGTGCTGATGGGCGACGATCTGTATCTCAAGGAAGACATGGATCGGATGCTTGGATATGACCTGGCGGTGCTCGCGTGCGAGATGGAGGATTCGAGCCAATTCGGAGCGTTGGAGATCGACGCGCTTGGCAGGCTTGCGGGAATCATCGAGCGGCCGCATCCGCCGGAATATACGCTGGTCAATACGGGAGCGTATGTTTTGAACAGGCATTTTTTTGAGTATCCGCTGGTACCGATATCTGACGCGGAATTCGGGCTTCCACAAACACTGGTGCAGATGAGGGTGAAGCATGCTATCGTGATAGAGAAAACACAGACTTGGCTCCCTATAGGTGATCCGGAAGCGTTGCAAGAAGCACAAACCAGAATTAACGACTTCCTGATATGAAAATATTTCTGGATTTTGACGATACGCTTTTCAATACCCGAGCCTTTGCCGAGAGGGTGCAGGGTGTTTTTGAAGAATATGGAATTTCCCGGGAATTATTTTGGAGTTCGTATCAAGACATGAAGGGTGCATTTCTCATCGGATGGTGTTATTCTCCCGAGGTGCACATGCAAAGGCTGCAACCGGATCATTCTTTCGATATAGAGCAGGTGCGGAAAAAGCTGGGAGTACTTGTTGCTGACACAAGACGCTTTTTATTTCATGAGGTCAAGGAATCTCTCTCTTTCTTGAAAGCAGTCGGCCATACTCTGTATATTCTCTCGTTGGGAGACTATGGTTTTCAGATGGAAAAAATCCGTGGCACAGGGATTGATGTGTTCATGGAAAAGGTTATTGTGACACAAGGTGACAAAGCGAAAGCTTTAAGGGATGAGAGGGTAAAGGGTGAGGGAACGTGGTTTATTGATGATAGAGTAAGGTTTATAGAAAGTGTCAAAAAAACTTTTCCCGAAGTAAAAACGATATTGATGCAGCGCGTTGGGCGGTATCATCAGGATGAACCGAATAATTTTTGTGATTATGTTGCGCAAGATTTGGCAGAAGTGGTGAGTATTCTACAAAGGAAACAGTAATGACAGGGGGCGGCTTTGTTGTTTTGAATTTCGACTTTTAACTTTTGACTTTCTATCATATGTGCGGTATCGTAGGCTATTTCGGAAAAAGACCGGCGCAGGATTTCTTGCTCGAAGGGCTCAAGCGCCTCGAATACCGCGGCTATGATTCGGCAGGCGTCGCCGTTTTGCAAAATAAAATCGCAAATAGAAAAAATAAAAAAGATGAGATACTGATACGAACCGTGAAATCCGTCGGGAAGGTTTCTGAATTGGAGAAAAAGCTGAATGGGAAGATCGAGGGCGTGATCGGGATCGCGCATACGCGCTGGGCGACGCACGGTAAGCCGTCGGAGAAAAACGCGCATCCGCATACGGATTGCGGTGGGCGTGTCGCGGTCGTGCACAACGGCATCATCGAGAATTATCGCGAGCTCAAAGACGTTCTCGAGAAACGGGGGCACCGGTTCCGTTCGGAGACGGATACGGAAGTCATCGCGCACCTTTTGGAAGTGGCAATGGAGAAACTGCCGTTCGAGGAGGCGTTCGTGAAGACGCTCAAGCAACTGAAAGGCGCGTACGGCATCGTGGCGATTTCGGCGAAAGATCCGGGAGTGATGCTCGCGGCGCGGCTCTCCAGTCCGCTCGTGCTGGGCATCGGCAGCGGCGAGATGTTCATCGCGTCCGACGTATCGGCGATGATGGGAGACGTGAAGAGGGTCGTGTACCTCGATGATGGCGAGATCACGGTGATCGGCAATGACGGCTATGTCGTGAAAACGTTTTCTCATCGAAAGCGGGAAAAAGAGGAATTGGCGCTCGAGCGGGACAAGACGGTCGCCGAGCACCGCGGGTATCCGCATTTTATGCTCAAGGAAATATTCGAACAGCCGAAGAGTTTCGCGGACGCGCTGCGCGGGCGGCTGCTGCCCGATGACGGTATGGCCCGTCTGGGCGGCCTGCGAACGGTAGCGAAACGCTTGCGTTCGATCGACCGTATCATCATCGTCTCCTGCGGGACATCGTATCACTCGGCGCTGACGGGGGAATATATGCTCGAGGAATACGCCGGTATCCCGACGGAGGTTGAGATGGCTTCGGAATTCCGCTATCGCAAGCCGCTCCTCGACAAGAAAACGGCGGTCATCGCCATCTCGCAGTCGGGCGAAACGGCCGATACGCTTGCCGCTATCCGTGAAGCGAAAGAAAAAGGAGCTCTGACCATCGGCATCGTGAATGTCGTCGGCTCGACCATCGCCCGGGCAACGGATGTGGGCGTATACTGCCATGCCGGTCCGGAAATATCCGTCGCTTCCACGAAGGCCTTCACGTCGCAGCTGGCGATCCTGTCTCTCCTGACGCTCTATCTGGGACGGCAGCGCGGGCTTTCTCTCGTGATGGGACAGCGTATCGTGCGGGAACTCGCGCGTATCCCGAAACATATGGAACGGGTGCTCGCGCAGGCGAAGGATATCAGGAAGCTGGCGAAAAAATATGCGAAACAGGAGCACTATCTCTACCTGGGACGGAAATACAACTTTCCCAGTGCCCTCGAGGGAGCGCTCAAGATCAAGGAGATCGCCTATGTGCCGGCCCAAGGGTATCCGACGGGAGAGATGAAGCACGGGCCCATCGCGCTCATCGATCCGTCGGTCGTGTCGGTGATGGTGATGCCTCGCGACAGCGTGTACGAGAAGAATATGAGCGGGATGGAGGAGATCCTCGCGCGCGGCGGAAAGGTACTCGCGATAGCGACCGACGGTGATGCCGCGATCGTAAGAAAAGCGACCGATGTGATCTTCATCCCGAAGACGCTCGAGATGCTCTCGCCGCTCCTCGCAGTCTTGCCGCTCCAGCTGTTCGCCTATTATGTAGCGGTAGAACGAGGCTATGACATCGACAAGCCGAGGAATCTCGCCAAGTCAGTAACAGTGGAATAGTGACAAAGTGATAGTGTTCCGTTAGAATGATTCAGTAACAGAATCGCAGAGAAAGCATCATGAAATCAACCATTGCGAAGTTTTTGCCGCTTGATCGGCCGCTCATCATATTCGATCTGGAGACGACGGGACTGACGCCCGGAGAGGACAGGATCATCGAGATCGCCTATGAGAAGATCTTGCCTGACGGGGAGATCGTGGCGTACTGCCAGCGTATCAATCCGGGGAAACCGATACCGGAAGGGGCGAGCCGGATCAACGGCATCTATGACAAGGATGTCGCGGAGAGCCCGAGTTTCGCGAAGCTTTCCTACGAATTGTGGAGCATGTTCGAGGGGGCGGATGTCGGAGGATTCAATATCATCGGCTTCGACCTCCCGTTTCTCCGAGGCGAGTTCGCGTCGGTCGGCAAAAATTTCGATTTCGCGGCGAAGAAGGTGCTCGATGCGAAAATTCTCTACCATAAGATGGAAGCGCGCGATATGTTCGCTCCGCGCAATCTCTCGGCGGCGTACAGGCACTACTGCGGCAAGGAACATACGACGGCGCATACCGGAGCGGGCGATGTGCGGGCCACGATAGAGATTCTCGAGCAGCAGCTGGAGCGGCATCCGGAATTCCGGGATTGGGGATATCTCGCGGATCTGCACGGCAACAAGAAACTGCTCGAATCGGCCAAGACGGAGCACGCGCCGCTTCTCGAGGCCACATCCGCCGGGACATTATTCTGAGATTATTTACAGCTGTTAATTTTCCTAAAACCATTCCATTTTCTTTCCCCGCCCGCTGCCGAACATGTCAGTGCCTCAGCGTCGAGAAACATCGCTGTCCGGCTAACTAAGCCACGCGTCACGCTCAGTTTCTAGCGACGCTTTCGGCAGACATGTGACCGGCAATCGGCCGAAGGAAAGAAAACGAAAAGTTTTATGAAAATATCATCTTAATTTTATGGATTCACTCATCATTTTCGGAGCGGAGTATCTGTATCTCGTGGTTGTATTTGGGG
This sequence comes from Patescibacteria group bacterium, assembly GCA_038078615.1. GTDB lineage: Bacteria > Patescibacteriota > Minisyncoccia > Moranbacterales > UBA1568 > UBA1568. The sequence continues at coordinate 14,038 of JBBTWT010000009.1, forward strand.
CGCTCGCATATATTTTCCGCCAGCCCAAAGAGCTCCGGTGGAAGATCGCTTTGTGCGCTATCATCGCATTGCCGCTGACATACATCGTGGCAAAGATCGCCAGTTATTTTTATTATGATACGCGGCCGTTTGTCGTCGGACAGTTCGCGCCGCTCTTGCCGCACGTCGCGGACAATGGTTTTCCATCGGATCACACGCTCCTCAGCAGCGCGGTGGCGGCCGTGATATTCTTTTTTCATCGCAGACTTGGGCTCTTGCTGTTCGCGATAGCTTTCTTGGTCGGTGCCTCGCGGGTTTTTGCCGGGATCCATCACTTTATCGATATTTTCGGGAGCATGGCGATCGCGATCGTCATGACGTATGTCGTTGTTGAATACATTTTTCCGAAAGTATGGAAAAAAGTTTCTCAGAAATATCCGGATAGTTTGTCGAAATAAAATCTATGGCACTGCTGTATGGAAAACCGGTAGCCGACAAGATACTCGCGGAGACGCAGGCGCGTATCGCGGCGGCAGGCATCACGCCGGGCCTGGCGGTGATCCTGGTCGGGGATGATCCGGCCTCGCATATCTATGTCGGCTTGAAGGAGAAAACGGCGGAACGCATAGGGATGTTGTTCGAGAAGCGTTGTTTTCCCGCGGACGCCGTAGCAGATGACATCATCGCTGCCATCGGAGCACTGAACCAAAGAGGCGATATCCATGGGATCATCGTGCAGTTGCCGCTTCCCGACGGGTTCGACACGGATCATATCATCGCGGCTATCGCTCCGGACAAGGATGCCGATGGATTCCATCAGGAAACGCTCGCGCGCCTGTCTGCCGGGGACAAGGATGCCTATCCGGTTCTGTCTCTGGCCGTTCTCGAACTTCTGCGCGCTACCGGGAGTATGCTCGCCGGGAGGAGCGCAGCAGTGATCGTGAATTCCGAATTGCTCGGCAAGGCGATGACGCAGGTTCTGCGCCTCGAGGGGATGTCAGCCGAGTTCATCCTGCCAGCGCATATCGTCGCGGAACAGACGCGTCTGAAAAATGCCGCCATCGTCGTTTCCGCGTGCGGCATACCGGATCTGATACGGGGTGGTATGTTGCGCCACGGCGTCATCGTCATCGATGCCGGTATCGTGCGCGTAGGCGGTATGGTCGTGGGCGATGCGGATCAGGAGAGCGTCGGCGCTATCGCCTCGTTCCTCACCCCGGTGCCCGGCGGCGTGGGCCCGGTCACGGTCGCGACCCTCCTCGCCCGCGTCACTGCCGCGGCCCTCCGGAAAAAGGGCAATCATTGATCTTACTTTTCGTGCAATTGCACGAAAAGTAAGATTGTCAGGATGTGCGATATTTTTGAAACAAGAAATCCCGATACTGGGTCGGGACTTGTGATTGTGCCGGGAGAGAGACTTTTTACCCGCCTCTGGAGGGGAACTCTCATGATATTGCTATCGTTTTGTG